>DATMKU010000131.1:0-10804 GCA_035570935.1 Allostellaceae bacterium | reverse complement strand
AATCCCGCGGGAATTTCGACCTGCCAGGGCGCGGCGCTCGCCAGCATTGCCGGCAGCCGCAACTGTTCGACGAGCACGACGCTGTCGCGCAACGGATCATACGGGACGACCGCCACCGCCGGCCCGCGCCGCAACACGTCGTAAGTCCGAATCGGGCTCCACTTGCCGGAATAGAGGCGTTGCCGGTAGCGGAAAACCTCTAGGCGCAAAAAGCGGTCGAAGCCCGTCTTCGCCTCGACGATCTCGACATCGGGGTGAGCGGCGGGGGCGGGCATCAAGGCGTCGGTCAAGCGGCGGCTCCGGCCGCGGCGGTGGCCGGCGTAGCGGCCACACCCGGGAGAGCACGCGGCAGGCGGATCGTGAATTCGGTGAACTCGTTCTCGCGGCTGTCGACGGCGATCGTGCCGCCGTGCTCCTGAACGACAATGTCGTAACTGATCGACAGCCCGAGCCCGGTGCCCTCGCCGGTTGGCTTGGTCGTAAAAAACGGTGTGAACACTTGGTCGCGCACCCCGGGCGGCATGCCAATGCCGTTGTCGCGCACCCGGATCTCGACCTCCTCGCCGCAGTCCCGGCTCACAACCCTGACAGCCGGAGCGTAGCCCGGATCGACGCCGGCGCGGCGGCGCTTGTTGACCGCGTAAAACGCGTTGCCGAACAGGTTCAGGAAAACCCGGGTGATGTCTTGCGGGACAACGTCGAGCGGGGCGAGATCGCGGTCGAGAGCGCGCTCAAGGGCGACGTTGAAGCTTTGGTCCTGGGCGCGGGCGCCGTGGAAAGCGAGGTTCAGCGCCTCCTCGATCAGATCGTTCAGATCGCTCCTCCGGCGTTCGCCGCTGCCGCCGCGCGAATGCAACAGCATGCTGGTGACGATGCCGTCGGCGCGCCGCCCGTGCTCGACGATTTTGGCGAGGTTGGCGTCCAGGGTGGCGATCAGTTCGTCGAGATCGTCGGTCTTCCCGCTGCCCCGCCCCCCTTCGGGCGTCGCCGCCGTTTCCCTCAGCTCGGCGAGCAATTCGCGCGACAAATCGGCGAAATTGTTGACGAAGTTGAGCGGGTTCTTGATCTCGTGGGCAATGCCGGCGGTCAACTGGCCCAGGGACGCCATCTTTTCGGACTGGATCAGGCTCGCCTGCGCCGCTTTTAGCTGCTCGTGGGCGGCGCGCAGCTCGGCTTCGCGGTGAAGCTGGTGCTCGAACAATTTGGCATTGCGCACGGCATGCGCCGATTGGATCGCAAAGGCTTCGACCAGCCGCACGGTTTCCTCGGAAAAATTGCCGGGCTCGCGGCGGACGACGATCAGGCCGCCGAGGATCGTCTGCTCGTGCAGCAGCGGGGCGGCGAGCAGCGAGCGATAACCGAGGGTCACCAACTCGGCGGCGAGCTGCGGCACGCCGCTGCCGCTGGCCTCGCCAAGGTCCGGGATCTGCATCGGCGTCGTGCTGATCGCCGCCTCGCCGGCCGCCCCTTTGCCAAAGCCGATCGGCTGGGCTTTCAGGCGTTCGGCGAGCTCCGGCCGCGCACCGTGGCTCATGCGAAAGCGAAACTCCCGCGACCCCTCGTCAAACTCGTAGATCATGCCGGCCGCGGCGCCCGAAAATTCGACGGCGCGCGCCACGACGAGACCGAGGACGGCTTCGAGGTCGAGGGTCGAGCCGACGGCGCGGCCGACCGCGCGCAGCGCCTCGAACTGCGCCAGAGTGCGGCGCAGCTCGTCGAGGGTGTCGCGAAAGGCGGCGAGGGTGCGCGCCATCGCCCCGATCTCGTCGGGACCCGCGCGCGGGATCGCGACGTCGAGATTCCCGGCGTTGAGCCCGTTCATCGCGACCACCAGCTGGCGCAGCGGGACCGCGATCGAGCGCAGCACCAAGAGGGTCAGAAAAGCCCCGACCAGGATCGCCGCGACGACGACGATGCGCGAGACGCGGGCCGCCCGCCGGGCCTGGCGGACGACCTGCTCGCGCGCCGCAAGCGCCTCGCGGGTCAACCGATTGGCGATCTCGGTCAGGAGCTGGTCGGCGGCGACGCTGTGCAGGCTCGCCTGCGCCAACTGCGAGTTGCCGATGACCCGCCGGTCGTTGGTGTATTCGTCGACCGCCCGGCGAGCGAACTTCTCGTATTGCGCCAGCTCGGCGCGGATTTGGGTCACGGCCTGCGGTTCGCGCAACGCCAGCGCGTCGAGATGCCGTTCCATTTGCTGGCGTGCCGCGGCGGCGTTGCGTTCGGACAAGGTCAGCATGCCGACCGCGAGATCGGTCAGCCAATAGCGCATCTCGCCAAACGCGATCTGCGCGTCGTCAGCCTCCTCGATCAGGTCGATCAGATTGGCAGCCCGGTTCATGCCGGCAGCGTTTTCAGCGAGCTTTTGGTTCAGGTAGACGCAGGTTGCCAGCAGAAAGATGAGGAGCGCGCCGGATAGCAGGATCAGGCGGGTGCGGATCGGCAGCTGGGCCATCATCGCGGGTGCGCCAGTCCGCCGGTCACTGGAGGAGGACGATGCTCATGACCCCGCCGAGATCGCCGAGCTTGCGCCCCTCCTTTGGGTAGCCGGTAACGTCGGGTTCGCCTTTTGGCGTGCCGTGGCAGGCAAGACAGGATTGCCGGTAATATTCTGGGACGGCAAAGCGGTAGGCGGGGCGGCCGTTGATCGAGACGGTGGCCGAGAACGGCTTGCCCTTTGGCCAATCCGGGTTGAGCAGCTTGGTCGCGATAACCTCGGTTTCCCAGGTGTCGGGCCGTGACTTGCGGTTGCGGATGAGATCGGGCGGGGCGGTGATCTTCAGCGTCGCCTCGCCCTCGGCCAGTCCGTTGAAGGCCTCACTGACGAGGCGCCCAAACACCGCCGGGATAAAGCCTTTGAAGCCGGTGCCCTGCTCGTTGATCGTCTGCTGGTTGTCGTCCATCACTTCGACAATGGCGTTCATCATCGCGTGCAGCAGCCGCCCCTTGCGCGACGCCTTGTCGATCGCGTCCGGGTCGACCCCGGTGTTTTTCCGGAAGAGGGCTACGGCGTCGGCCAATACTTTTTGCCCGGTCAAATGCTTGTCGCCAAGCTTGGGGTCGTTGATCAGATCCTGGTTGTTGGAGATCACGGTCCGCGCGTCGCGCACCATCTCCGCCAGGCTCTGCGCGATGACCTCGTCCTTGTTGCTCGGCGCGGGGTCGGCGGCCGCCCCGCAATGCGCGGCCTCGGCCAGCAACAGGCAGAGCACCGCGACGGCGGCACCGCGCACGCGCATCGCCCTCCTCGCCGCCGCCACTTTCACCCGCCCCGCCAGTGCTCGCCGCCGATTGCGCCCGGCGGCTCCGGGCAAATCGACGGCATCGGGGCGGCGCCTTGCCGCGCTTGCGGCGTCATCCGGGTCATCCGCCCGATTGCGGCGGGACCAATGCGGCGAGCCTTTCTTTCAGCCGGTCGAAATCGACCGGTTTTGGCAGAAAGGCGGCAGCGCCGAGCTGTTCTGCGACACGCATGCGCTCGTCGTCGCCGTACGCTGTTACCATGACCACCGGCAATTCCGGCCGCCGCCGCTTGATTTCACGCAACAAGGCAAGCCCGTCCATTCCCGGCATGTTGATGTCGGACAGGATCACGATCAGCTCCGGCCCGATTTCGGCGACGCGGCGCAACCCTTCCTCGCCCGAGGTGGCGAAGTGCAGCACGTACCGGCCCTGGCGCACTTCCCGGCGAAACCGCTGGCGGAAAAGATCGGCGACATCGGGTTCGTCGTCGACGATCAAGATGCTGAACCCCATGCTGCGAACCTCGGATGTTTTTGCGGCCAACGGCTCAAATGATATGCCCGTCGAGAACGGCGGCCGGTGAACCGGTCTCGATCTCGACAACCCACAAATCGGGGTCGCGCCGGCGCTGGCGGGCGATATAGGCATCGGCGTCGGGCTCGGCGAGAGGCGTCGGTCCGGTCGCGCGCATCCATACCAGCTCGCCGTCCGGCCCGCGCGTCTGGACCAGCACCGTACAGCCTTCGTCGCGGGCGCTGAGCTTGAGCAGGATGGCACCCGAATCATCGTCGCCGCGGGCCACCACGGCGACCCCGACCGCGGCGAGATCGCAGCGCCGAACGAGCGCCTTGATCCACAATCCGGTTTTGAGCCGAGCTTCCATCAGGCTCGGCCGCACCCGTCCGAGGCGCGCATCAGCCGCGATTGGGCGCGAGCGGCAGGCGAACATGGATCCGCAGCCCGTGCGGCGAGCGGTTTTCGGCGACGATCGTGCCGCCCATCGCCTCGACGTTGCGCCGCGCGATCCACAGCCCGATGCCAAAATAGCTGCCCGGCGCCTCGCCCGCGAGATCATCGCGGCGTTCAGAATAATAGCGCTCGAAGATGCGCTCGATCCGACCCTCGGGGACGCCAGGGCCGCGATCGGATACGATCAGGTGGGCAAAACGCCCGTCATGCGACAGATGCACCAAGACCTCGCCGCCCGCCGGCGAGAACGAGACGGCATTGTCGACCAGATTGTCGAGAACCGTCTCGAGCATCGCCTCGCTGCCGAGGACGTTCAGCCCGGGCAGCAGATCGGCGGTGATCGTCAGGTCGCGGCTGGCGAGCACGATCGTCACGTCGCGGTCGTCGTGAATCGCCGAGCGGGTCTGCACCAACCGGCCGACGACGCGGCCGAGATCGACCGCGGTCAGCGGCTCGTCGATCAGGTCGGCGGTGGCCTCGTCGAGTTCGCGCGCCGAGGCGACGAGCCCGTCGAGCCGGTCGAGGGCATGTTCGACGACGCCAACCGCCCGCTGCGCCCGGCGATTGTCTTCGGGCAGGTTGCGGCGCAAGGGTTCGAGCGACTGGCGAATGACCGCGATCGGGGTCTTGAAGGCGTGCGCGTTGTCTTCCGCCGCCTGGCGGATTTCGGCGGCGGAGCGGTGGATCGCGTCGACCATGCGGTCGAATTCGGCGGCGACCTCGCCGAGCTCGGGCACGTCGGCGCGCGCGCCGAACGTCCCGGCGTCCGGCCCCCGCTCGCGAATGCGCCGCGCCCGCCGGGCAAACCGGCGCAGTCCGCCGCGCACGCTCAAGAGCGTGGAAAAGGTGATCGCCGCCATCGCCAGATAAATGACCGCGGCAATCCGCACCGACGGCGTCGCCCAATAGGGCTGGCCGAGATGCGCGGAGGGAAAGGCGTCCTGGGAAAACGACGCCACAACCGCCCAGCAGCCGACGGACGTGGCGAGCGGCGTCACCGCGGTCACGATCTCGGCGCCGCCGGTCGGGCGATGGTAGATCAGCGAAAACGGCATCTCGCCGCGGCAATTCTGGGCGAGCCGATCGAGCACCCCCTGTTGCGCCAGGGTGCCGCGCTCGGCTTGCAGATTGGCGCGCGACACCGTGGGCCACGACGCGACATAGTAAAACCCGTCGCTGCCGGCGCCGGCCGGGGCCAGCAGCAGTTTGATCGTCGTCACTTCGCCGGCAAAGCGGCTGAGGACGGCGCCGAGCTGCGGCAGCGAGTCGATGTCGGCGTTTTGCAGCATCGGCAGCAGGGATTGGCTGATCACCCGCCCTTCGTCGCGCACGCTGCGCAGCAGCAATTCCTGGCTTTCTTCATAGGCGTTGCGGAACTCGATGTAGAGAAACACCGGGACTAGCAAAAAGATGACCGCCAAGAGGACCGTCTTGCCCGTCAGCGACCATGCCCAGCGCAGCCCGTGCCGCCACTCATTGCTCCGCGGTCCAGCGGTATCCAAAGCCGGCATAGTTCTGGATATGGTCGAAATCGGGGTCGCTGTCGCGGAACTTCTTGCGGATACGCTTGATGAAGGTACGGACATTGGCGCGGTACCCCTCTTCTCCGTGCCCGGCGACGAAATTCTTGCCGTGGACGAGATCATAGATCTCGCGGTAGCCGACGTCTTGCCCCGCTTTTTCGGCGAGAAGGGCGAGGATCTTGAATTCCGTCAGGGTGAGATCGATCGTCTTGCCCGCCCAGATCGCCCGATTGATGTCGAAACGCAGTTCGAGCCGGCCGAGCGCCATCTTCTCCGCGCGCACCGGCTCGATGTCGGTGGCCGGCCGCGCGCCGTCGGCGATCAGCTGCAGACGCCTGACCAGGATCGGCAGGCGGCGCGACTTGTCGATAAAATCGACCGCACCCCCGGCTAGCGCCGCCTCCTCGTAAATGTCGTCGGACAGCGCGGTCAGAAAAATAACCGGGATCGCGATCCCGCGTCCGCGCATGCGGCGCAAGACCTCGATGCCGGTCAGCTGCGGCATGCGCCAGTCGAGCAGCATGGCGTCGGCGCCGCCACCCTCGTCGAGATAGGCGAGCGCGTCTTCGCCGTTGTCGAAGCTGGTGACTTCATAGCCTTCATCGATCAGGTTGAGGCCGAGCGATTCGCGGAACAGGTCGTCGTCGTCGACCAAAAGGAGGTGCGGCATCGTTAAAGCAGGCCTTAGTCGCCGCGGGCGGCAACGAGCGAACGCAGGCAATCCTGCCGGCCGTCGGGGGCGGCGGGCGCGCCTTTGAAGGCGTAGTGCAGGGTTCGCATCTTCCCGCTGCGCAGATCGAGGTAAAAGAACAAATCGAGTTCGCAGGTGGCGTTGCGGTAACGCCATATGGTCGCCGGCGGTGCTTCGGACTGTTCGGTCGCGGCCCCAAAGAGGTGCGCCGCCGCCGGCTGGTCGAGCCCGATCAGATCGCCGGTGCTGGGGGTGGGGGCGACCGGCTCGGGGCTGGCGAGCGCCATCGCTTCGGTGCTGGGTTCGGTTCCGGGCTGGGGGCCGGATTGGGGGCCGCCGGCCTCGTTCTCGGGGGGCGGGGTCGGCTTGTGCGCCGGCAGCGGGAACACCCGCCGCCGGGGCGAGGGGGGCGGCGGCGGGGGCGGGGGCTCGACCGCCACAATCTTCGGCGGCGCCGGCGGCGGCTTTTCGGCGCAGGAGGCGAGCATGCCGACCCCAAGGCTCATCAGCGCCGGATAGACCAACGAACGCCGCCGCTCAACCCAATTTACCGCTCCCACAACCCGACTCGCACTCTTCCCTTACGGCGGACCCTAAATATAACACACATTAACGCCGCGCCAGACGCTCGACGACGCCGATGTCCCCGTCACGGTAGATCGCCACCAGTTCGCGATCATTCAGCATGACATAGGTGTGGTCGCCTTGGTCGCAGCGCAGCAAGGCCACCGGATAAGTCGGCGCCACCAGCAACTCCGACAAATTCTGGGCAAGGTTGGGTTGACGCGGCAGCAGCCCGGTCAACGCCTCGCGCCTCCAGACCGCATAGCCAAAGCTGAAAGTGCCGTTGCAGGTGCTGCGGTCGAGCGGCGTGCTCTGGCCGTTTGGCTGGTTCTCGACAACGGTATCCTGGCGCAATGTCACGGTGTCGTTGTCGGCGGTGGCCCAGGTGCCGACAAACGGGTTCGCTGGCGGCGCCGGGGGCGCGGCGCAGGCGGCGAGCCCCGCTGCGAGCAGCGCTGGGAGAGCGCGTCGAACGGGCCGTCGGTCTCGGCAACGGAACACTCTTGCCTCAATATCGAGCCGGGTCGCGCCACCATATCGCGAATATCGACAAACGGCGACCACGCCGAGGCCTTGCGAGTGGACGTGGCCGCGGTCGGGAAAGCGCGAACGCCTGCGGGCCAAGGGCGGCTGCGGCTTGGCGGCCGCGGCTTGACGGCGCGTCGGGCCGGGGTCAGGCTGCTCGGATGAACGACGCGGCGGAGTAAAGTGCGATGAAGATCCTGTGGTTTCATCTGATGCCCTACACCGAATTGCCCGACGATTTCCGGGAGAAGCATCCCTCGGTCTGGGTCGACATCCATTCCTCGCTGTTCGACCCGCGGCGCGCGCATCACATGTACAACGACTTCATGGACGAGCTCGAATTCGCCGCCGAGTGCGGCTTTGACGCGATCTGCGTCAACGAGCACCATTCGAACGGCTACGGGCTGATGCCCTCGCCCAATCTCGTCGCCTCGTCGCTCGCGCGCCGCACCTCGGACGCCGCCCTCTGCGTGCTCGGCAATTCCTTGGCGCTCTACAACCCGCCCACACGGGTGGCCGAAGAGTTCGCGATGATCGACGTGATCTCGGGCGGGCGGCTGATCGCCGGCTTCCCGGTCGGCTCGCCGATGGACACCTGCTTTGCCTACGGCCAAAACCCGAGCCTGCTGCGCGAGCGCTACCACGAGGCCCACGATTTGGTCGTGCGCGCCTGGACCGAGGCCGAAACCTTTGCCTTCAACGGCAGGTTCAACCAGCAGCGCTATGTCAACGTCTGGCCCAGGCCGGTGCAAAAGCCGCACCCGCCGATCTGGATCCCGGGCGGCGGTTCGGTCGAGACCTGGCAGTGGTGCGCCAAGATGGACTACGTCTACTGTTATTTGTCGTATTACGGCTACAAGGCCGGCCAGGCGACGATGAGCGGCTTCTGGGACGAGATGGCGCGGCTCGGCAAGGACCGGAACCCGTACCGCGCCGGCTTTCTGCAATTCGTCGGCGTCGCCGAGACCCGCGAAGAGGCCTATCGCCTCTACCGCGAGCCGGCCGAATATTTTTATGGCCGCTGCCTGCATGTCGACCCGCGCTTTGCCGGGCCGCCCGGCTACGCGACCGAGGAGACCCAGCGCCGCGGAATCCAGAGCCAGGTGGCGCTGGCGGCGCAGGCCTCGCGCTACGAGACCAAGTTCCAGATGCTGGCGCGGGAGATGGATGCGATCGTCGACAAGGGCTATGTGATCATCGGCTCGCCCGACGAGGTCGCCGAGCAATTGCGCCATGTCGCGACCGACCTCAATGTCGGCCATCTGATGTTACTGTTGCAGTTCGGCAACATGAACAAGGATCTGGCGCAGTACAACACGCGGCTTTTCGCCGAGAAGGTGATGCCGCAGCTCGCCGACGTCTTCGCCGAATGGGAGGACCGCTGGTGGCCGCAGCCGATGGCGGGCGCCGCCCGTGCGCCGCTGTCGCGCTTCGAGCCGGCCGCGATCGCCGCCGAATAGGCGCGCGCAACCGCGACGCCGCTGCCTAGCAGATAGTGCCTGACGGTAGCGCCCACCTGCTCGTCATACCGGCGAAGGCCGGTACCCACGGCAGCAGTGGATCGCGGCCTTCGCCGATAATACAGGAACGGAGTCAAGTGTTTGGCCGCTGGTACTAGCAACCAATACCGCGGCAGGCCGAGTGCGCGCCTGTACTCGGTGTCCGCTGCTTTGATTGCAGTCTGCGCAGCGGCGGTTAAATTCGCGTGATTTGCGATTGGGCCGACGCGAATCGGCCGGCGCCAGGCGAGGGAGCGAGATCATGCCGTCGATGTTCAACGCGCGCGACGCCGCCAATTACGAAAGGCTGATGGGCCGCTGGAGCCGGCGGCTGGCGCCGGTCTTTATCGCGCATGCCGGCATCGCCGACGGCGACGACATCGTGGAGGTCGGCTGCGGCACCGGCAGCCTGACCTTCGCGCTACCCGAGGCGGCGAACATCAAGAGCCTCGACGCGATCGACCATTCCCAGATCTATCTCGCCGCGGCGCAGGCGAAAAACCGCGACCCACGCATCCATATCGAGCATGGCGACGGCAGCGCCTTGCGCTTTGCCGATGCGAGCTTCGACCGCGCGTTGTCGATGCTGGTGTTGCCGTCGGTGTTGCCGCGGCCGGAGCAGGCGGTGGCCGAGATGCGGCGGGTGACGCGGCCGGGCGGGGTCGTCTGCGCCGCGTTCTGGGATTCGCCGGGCGGTGCCGCCGCCAGCCGCATGTTTTGGGACACCGCCGCCGCCCTCGACGAGGCCGCCGCCGCGGCGCGCGACCGCACGATGGGCCGCCCGATCTACGCGCCGGGCGCCTTGCCGCGGATCTGGGCCGAGACGGGGCTGATGGAGATCGACGAGCGCTCGCTGACGATCCGCATGGATTTCGCCGATTTCTATGATTACTGGGGGCCGTACGCCAGCGGCGAGGGGATGCTCGGCGACTATGTCGCGAGCCTCGATCCTGCCCGCCGCGACCGACTGGAGCGGCAGCTGCGGTCGGCCTATCTCTGCGGCCGCCCGGACGGCGAGCGCTCCTTTGTCAGCGTCGCGCTGTCGTGCCGCGGCGTCGTGCCGCGCGGCTGACCGCATTCCGCACGGATGCCGGTGAGGCGCGGCTTACCGGCGGCTATAATTGCGGCCGATGATCGGGGGAATGCGGCCGCGCGCGCGGCGGGCGCGTTACAATCGTCGGGTTTCGCGCGACCAGCAATGCTTAACCAAGATACAGTGTAGAAATCATCAAAATATTGTGATAGATAAGGATTTTCATTCGACTTGGCCCGATCCCTGCCGACTATTCATGGAAAATCCGCGTGAGAAGAATTTTGAGTTTTGCTGTCCTGTGCTTGGCGGCCGCGCTCGGCGGGACGCAGTCTGGTGCGCAGACTGCTCCGCCCCAGACACACCCTCATCTCGACCTGTTCCTGCAAACGCTGCGGCCGCGAAACAGCGCGGCCGGCGGCCCGGCGCCGTCGATTTCCCAGGCCAAGCTCGAACAGGTCTTGCGCATCCTGCCGCCCGTGAGTGTCGGCCACGGCACCGGGCCGGCGCTCTCCGGCGGCTCACCAGGCGGCGCGGCCCCGGCGCAGGACCCGTCGATCTACGGCTTCTGCTATGAGAGTTGCCGGACCGATCGCGCCGTCGCCAGCTGCGGCAAACCGGGCCCGGCGAAACCCATCCGCCCGATCATCTGTGCGACCCGATCGAGGATACCGCGACCTTGCGGGCGATCATCGGGCCGCCGCTCGGCACCGGCGCCAGCCCCTTTGTTGACGACAACAAGGGTCCCGATGGCGCGCAG
>DATMKU010000130.1:0-3995 GCA_035570935.1 Allostellaceae bacterium | reverse complement strand
CGCCCGGGCGGGCGGGTCGAGCGGGAACGGCCAACCGCCGACGATTAATCCGCCGCGAGCGCCGGCGACGGATGATGGTCCGGCGCTGCCAAGCCGCTCATAACCGTGATTATCGGTGGTCGAGCACTCCTGATGCTGATCGCTGCGCGGTTTTCGGGATCCGGCTCGGGCAAAGACCTCTGAGCCGCGCGATCTCGCTGATCGCCTCCGGCCTGCTGCCATTCTCCAGCTTCCCGATACCCGTCGCGCCTGACTCGTATCGAGGACGAGACCGCCCTGCTTGCAGGATCCCGTGTGCTCGAAGAGGGATGGCCCACAGGGTGCGGCCGCAGTGAGATCCGATGCTCGTAATCTGGCGAGGGCTTCGCTTGTGGCACTGAGCAGCATCGAAAGACTATTCTTCGATAGGTCGGCTTTGGGTGGCAAGCGGACCTCTATCGGAATGACCGTGTTCACCCGGGCGGGGCCTATCGGCCCTCCAAAAGGCCAGAGTGCTGGGGGCAAATCGCTGCCCCAGCTGGGTGCTTCGCATTCTTCGATTTGTCGAAGGGCGGGGCCGGGCTAGTTGCGGCCCGCCCTCGTGACTCATTTCGTCTGGCCAGGCACCGTGAACGTCACCGTTTGTCGTTGTCCGGTGAAGACATGGTGCGTAGGGTCGACCAACTCGATCAGCACTTTGGGTTCGCGGAAAGGTCGGAGCACTTGGCGGTGCAGCATGGGTGCAATTGTCTTGCGCTGCATGGCCCCGTGTCGCACCGTCGTGGCTCGAGCAAAGGGAGGCGATGATGAGCGAACAGCAGCGCGTGGCGATCGTGACCGGCGCAGCCGGCGGCATCGGCCGCGAGCTGGTGCTGGGCCTGCTTGGGGAGGGGCTCGCGGTCGCAGCGGTCGACCGCACCGCCCACGGTCTCGCCGAGCTCGCCGAGGCGGCGCAGGCGCGCCAACAAGGCGCCAAACTGATGACGATCGAGGCCGATCTCGCCCGCGACGAGGCGATCGATGAGATCGTCTCCAAGGTGCGCGGCCATCTCGGGATGATCGACATCCTTGTCAACAATGCCGGGGTCGGCCAGGCGACGATGCGCAGCGACAACCGGCAGCGCCCGATCAAGTTCTGGGAGGTGACGCCGGAGCAGTGGAAGCTCTTCGTCGCCGTCCACACTAGCGCGCCGATGGCGCTGTCGCGCGCCCTCGTCCACGACATGATGCGCCAGAAATGGGGCCGCATCGTCAACGTCACGACCAGCCTCGGCACGATGATCCGCGAGGGCTCGCCGACCTATGGCCCGTCGAAAGCGGCGTTAGAGGCTTTTTCGGCCATCATGGCAAAGGACCTCGCGGGCACCGGCGTTACCGTCAACGTGATCGTTCCGGGCGGGGTCACCAATACCGGCATGGTGCCGCTCGAGGCCGGCTACGACCGGGCCGCGATGATCCAACCTGCGGTGATGGCGCCGCCGCTCAGCTGGCTGGTGTCAGATGCGGCCGACAACGTCACGGGGCGGCGCTTTCTGGCGGTGCACTGGGACCCGAGTCTTTCGCCGGAAGAAGCCGCCGCAAAAGCCGGCTCCCCCATTGCTTGGACTGCGATCGCGACTATGCCGATAGAGCCGCCGCGGCGGAATTAGCAATATCAGGACGCGAGAGTTGTTCTAGACCGACTGTGATCGCTCCCGCCGGCCGCTATCGCGGTCGCGCGACGGTCCTGTCCGCATACACATCGTCGATGTGGGCGCCGTTGCCGCGGTGCGAGCGTGCCGGAATCCCGGCGACGTTGCCGCGATATGAATCAACACCGTCAATCTGAATGCGGAAACCTACTCTCGCTTTCGATCGTCGTGCAGTACCAGCATCACGAGCCGCATGCCGTCGCCGGCCTTGGTGTACTCCCGCATCTGCCGATCGCCGGTCGAATTGCCGAACGCGGCGTAGGGCCGGCGGCCGGTCATCAGGTGGATGCCCTCCGGCTTGCCGGCGTTGTCGTCGTTCAGCAACAGCTTCGGCTCTTTGGTGAGAACCGGCCGACCGTTCTTGTCATAGCCGTAGCTGGTGCCGCCGGCGGTGCCGATGACCTGCTCGGGTGGGATGCATCGTCGAGCCGACCCAGATGGGCGTAACAAGCGGCGAGAAAGCGATACTGTGGCGTGTAGCCGGGCAGATAGAGATCGTAGGCAGCAAGGTCGTCGGTCGGGCGGCCCGCCAAGCGGGCGGTCTCGGCGGCCTGCAACGCCGGCTCGATAACGCCGGCGACGCTCGACGCCACCTTGTCCTGAAGCTCGAAGACATCTTCGAGCGAACCGTCGAAACGGTCTGCCCACAGATGCGTGCCAGTATCCTATAAGATCGGCTTCCTCACGGGCTTCCGCTATGTCTGACGCATGACAAACGCAACCGCCGGCTGGGACCGCGTCCCAGCCATCCTCAGCTTCCCCGATACCGCAAGATTCACCGAGACTTACGGGTTCTCTTCCGCCTCTGGGAAGGTGTGGCTCGAGGGCCAATATCTGATCCCGCGCGAGCGACCGTCAAAAACGCTCTACCTCTTCATGCACCCCTCGTCGACCCTGCATTTGCTGCCGATGCCGGGGGCGCTCGTTGGCGCGGGGTTGCATGTCCTGTGTGCGGCGAGCCGCTATCCAAAGAATGACAGTGGGCTCATCATCGAGAAGGTCGCCATCGACATGGGGGCGTGGGTCAAGGACGCCCGGGCCCGCGGCTACGAGAAGGTGATCCTCGTCGGCTGGTCGGGCGGCGGCTCGCTGTCGCTGTTCTATCAGGCGGAAGCCGAAGCGCCGTCGATCATCGCGACGCCGGCGGGCGACGCGGTCGACCTGACGCGAGCCGGTCTCGAACCGGCCGACGGCGTAATTTTCATTGCCGCGCACCTGTCACGCGCCGAGACATTGACCGAGTGGCTCGATCCATCCGTGACCGACGAACTCGACCCCGACCGACGGGAGTTGGAATTCGACATCTATGAGAGCGCCTGCCCGCATCAGCCGCCCTATGCGCCCGAGTTCATAGAGCGCTTCCGGGCTGCCCAGATCGCGCGCAACCGGAAGATCACGGTGTGGTGCCAGGAATTGCTCGGCACGCTTCGCCGGCGGCGGACGAGCGAGGTCGAGCGCTGCTTCGTCGTCCACCGGACGATGTGCGACGTGCGATGGCTCGATCCGCGTATCGACCCGAACGGGCGGCGCTCCGGCTGGTGCTATCTCGGGGATCCGCGTACCGTGAACACTTCGCCCGCGGGCCTTGCGCGATATTCGTCGCTGCGGTCTTGGCTGTCGCAGTGGAGCTATGATCTGTCGAACGCGAAAGGGCCGAAGAACGCAGCGCGCATCCGCCGCACGCCCGTATTGCAGGTCGAGAACCTCGCGGACGACGCTGTGCCCGCCTCGCACAATCCGACGATTCGCTCGGCCCTTGCGACATCCGACAAGGAATATGTCGGGATCGAAGGTGCCACACATTATTATCAGAACCAGCCTGCTCAGCTGCACCAATGCATCAGTGCGGTATTGGATTGGACCCGCCGCAAAGGACTGCTCGCAGGCTGATCGGTCGCGAGAGCGTTTTATGCTTTCGAACCCGGTTCTCCGCCTCCCTCGAAGGATGAACCGACCTGACCCGCCCTCCGCGCCGGCGCTGCCGAGCCAACCGCGCGAAGGGCGGGTTCGCCAGCTCAGTTGAGGCCGTAGAAACCCATCGCGCCGCCGGCGAAAACGCCGCGTTGGGTCTCGGGCGAGGTGCCCTTCAGCCGCTCGCGCAACATGTCCGGCGCGCCGGGGAAGAAGCCGTCGGGATGCGGGTAATCGGTCGCCCACAGGATCTTGTTCGGGCCGATATAGTCGGCGAGCACCTTGATGCTGCCCTCGACCGGCTCGAACGAGATCCAGCAATTGCACTGGAACAACTCGCTTGGCCGCGTCTTGAGGCCGGAATCGTTGAAGCCCTGGTCGTCGAAGTGGCGGTCCATGCGGTCGAGCCACGGT
>DATMKU010000129.1:0-15858 GCA_035570935.1 Allostellaceae bacterium | reverse complement strand
GCCGGCCCGATCGGCGACCGCTTCGGGCGCAAACCATTGCTGCTGATCAGCCTCGCGCTCTTTGGCGTCGCCTCGCTGGCGAGCGCCTATTCCCCGTCGCTCGCCTTCCTCGCCGGAACCCGCTTCTTCACCGGAGCCGGGATCGCCGGCGGGTTTGCCGGAACCGTGGCGCTGACCGGCGATTACACGCCGCAGCGGTTGCGCGCGATGATGATCATGCTGACCTTCACCGGGGCGCCGATCGGCGGCTTTATCGGCGGGTTGGCGGTGTCCTTCCTCCTGCACGAGGGGTTCGGCTGGCCCATCATCTTTATCATCGGCGGCGCCTTTCCGCTGGTGCTGATCGCGATCGCGGCCCTGTGGCTCCCCGAATCGCCGCGTTTGCTCGCCGCGAAAGCGAACTTGGCGCCGCGTCATCAGGCGCTGCTGCAGCGTCTCGACATCGCGCCGGCGAGTGGGGAGGCGCACGGGATCGATATTGCCCGCGGCAATCCGATCAAGATGCTGTTCGGCGAGGGCTTCGCGCTGCAGACGACGCTGTTGTGGATTATTTTCTTCTGCAGTCTGTTGAATCTCTTCCTGTTTGTCTTCTGGCTGCCCGAAGTCCTCCACCTGATCGGCATGACGCCGGCGCAGGCGGTGTTTGCGACGAGCCTCTACCCGCTCGGCGGGATTGCCGCGGTGCTCTATCTCGGATGGGCGATCGACCGCTTTGGCACGCGGCGGTCGCTGGCGTGGCATTACGCCGCCGGGATTGTGTTCATCGCGCTGATTTCGCTGTTTGAGCTGCCTTATGTGATGCTGCTCGCGGTGGTGCTCCTGTCCGGGCTGACCGTCATCGGCAGCCAGACCGGGCTGAACGCGGCGTGCGGCAAGCTTTATCCGGCGCGCATGCGCACGAGCGGCTACGGGTTTGCGACCGGCGTCGGGCGGTTGGGCGGCATCGCCGCTGCACCGCTCGGTGGGTTTCTGCTGGCGCGCGGGCTGCCGCCGACCTACGTCTTTTTGTCCGCTTGCCTCTTTGCGCTGATCGCCGCGGTCGCGACCGCGTTTCTGGCGTTGCCCGGCCGGCGGACGAGCCGCATCGCGTCGATGCAGACGGCATCGTGATCGTCCTCGTCTGCGACCCCTGACGAACGCCCGAGGCACGGCGCTGACGCGAAACGCGGCTGGGGCGCAACGCGTCCCAACCCATGCGTTCAAACCGGGTCAGCGGGCGAGGTCGCTGACCAGCGAAAAGGCCGCGTTGCGCCCGTTCTGCCCGCGATAGACCTGCAGGTTTTCAAGCACGCGCTGCACGTATAGCCGGGTTTCGTCGATCGGGATGGTTTCGATCCAATCGACCATGTCGATCTTGCCGCCGCGCGGGTCGCCGTATTCGGCGAGCCACTGACGAATTCGCCCCGGGCCGGCGTTGTACGAGGCGATCGCCAGCGCGTACGACCCGCCGAAGTCTTCGATCAGCTGCTGCAAATAACCGCGGCCGAGATCGATGTTGTAGAGGCCGTCCATCATCAGCCGCGACAGTGATAACGGCTGGCCGAGCTGGCTGGCGATGGCGATGGCCGTCCCCGGCATCAGCTGCATCAGGCCGCGCGCGCCGGCCGGGCTCATGGCGCCGACATCGAACCCGCTCTCCTGGCGGATGACCGCAAACAGCAATGCCGGCTCGGTGTTGCCGCCGGCGGGCAAGGCGATGATCGGATAGCCGTGGATCATCAACGGGGTCCCGGCGACGATCGCGCGTTTGGCGACCGCAATCGCAAGATCGATGCGGCCGTTTTGCTCGGCCAGCGTCGCCAGCATCGCAAATTGGGTTGGGGTATCGGCCGCGTCTGCCAAATGCAGCAAAAACTCCTTGCTGTGCTGGCGATCGCCGAGCGCGAAAAAGACCAGAGCGGCGCGGACTACGTCGTTGCTTTCAAAGGTGGCCCGCTCAGCATTGCTCGGCACCGGCTCAGGCACCGGATGCGGCGGCGCGTCGTCGCCGAGTTGATGGGCGGCGAGCTGCCCGTAAAACGTCGCCATATTTTCTGCGCCCGCGGCGTACCATTTGCGCGCCAGAGCGGGCTTGGCCTCGGCTTCAGCGGCGCGCCCGCCCCAGTATCCCGCCCGCGCCTTGGCGTAGGGTGTGTCGGCTCGCGTCAGGATGTGCGAAAAGTCGTCAAACGCGAGTGCGGCATCCTTTTTGTAGCGCAGCGCGATATAGCCGAGCAGAAAATCGGCGTCGGCATAGGCCTTGCCGTCGAGCGCGCCGTGCTGTTCGGCGATCTGATAGGCGAGATCGGCGTTGCCGTCGGCGAGCAGGCGCCGGGCAATGGCCTGGCGCTCGTGCCACCAGGCGTCCGGCTCTATCGGATCGCCGGGATTGGCCTTTAGGATGTCGACCGCCGCGTCGGTCATGTCCTTTTCGCGGCGCCAACGCAGCTCGTCGTAAAGCAGGCCGGCATCGGTCCGCAGCTGGACCGGGACGCGGGCGACAAGCAGGTCGGCGGCCGGGGCCTGCAAGGCGAGCGCCAAGCGCGCTTCGGCCAATGCCCGGTAATCCGGCGGGACGCGCGCCAACATTCGCCGCACGGCCTCGGTCTTGCCGGCCCACATCAGCCGGTCGAGCCGGCTTTCGTCATCCTCGGATCGAATCGCCGCGCCATGGGCGGCAAGAAAGCTTTTCTCGTCGAGCGCGTTGAAGTCGCTGCCCACCCAGGCGGCGCGCAGCGCCGCCGTGCCACCCGCGACATCGCCGGCATTGAGCAGAATTTCGGCGGCGCGCACCTGGCCCGCGGCCCCGATCGGCGGATAACGCCTGAACCACGCTGCGGCGACCGCATCGGTTTCGCCCGACAGCGCCTCTTCGGCGTGCTTGCGCAGCGCCTTCTGATGCGGCCAATCGGGGTTCTTTTCGATGAAGTCGGCAATGTCGGGAAAGCGGCCGGGCGCGCCCGGGGTCGCATAATCGAGCCAGCGCAGCATTTTGAGCGGCAGCGGGTCGCCGATCGGCGCAGCCTCGGCATAAGCGCGGCCCCAGTCGCCGGCCGCGGCCGCGGCGAGCGCGGCGCGCGAGGTGGCGAGGTCGGACGGCGACAGCGTTTGCGCCTGCGCCGCGGCCGAGACCGCAATCGCCGGGGCGAGAGCCAGCAACAAGCGTTTGAGCGAGAGCAAGGTTGGCCCCCCTTCCTTGCCGGGACAAAGGTGTGGCAAAACTCATACCGGGTTTCAGCCGGCCGGAGCAAGCGCGCTCGCCGCGCGCCTTAAACGGAAGTGTCAGATTGTGGTCAATGGAGGATGTGGTTCGGCTGATCGAGCACTGCGGGATCTTGGATCGGGTTCGGTGCTTGTCGGCTGGAACTAGCAATCTTCGTTCGCGAAATCCGGTTCGATATCAGCCGGCAGCCGACGCAGCGCAGCAGTTGCGACCGATGGGACAGAAGGATGTTGAGTGCCGGGAGGCCCGCGCCAAAAGAGGCTCACATGAGCTTGGAGGTTTCTGCGTCCCATAATGTCGCGCAGTTCCTTCAAGAGATTGTCTTGATCGCCAAACGGGGCGACCAGTCTATCAAGCACACTTAAATGGTCGGCAAGATCTGTGCTCGGGATTTTTTGTCTCGTGCTGAAGTACCAAACTCCGGTTCTGCCGGTAACATCAGGGCCGTGCGGGCCAGACCGATAAGTCTCGCCCTTCCGATACGCCTTGGTTGGCTGTTCCTTTATAATGCGCGAAATCTCGTCCGGGTCGAGCGCGTCGCCGGCAAACCGTAGCGTGGCGAAGGCTCTGATATCATTATCAGATTTCGTTGAAGATGTTCCCGAGGACATAACCAAGCTCATCCGTGACCGTACCGTCATCATATATGATAGTACGCTCCGCAGGGCTGAGATTGCCTGCAGCTTTGAGTTCGTGAATCGCATCGCCCAGCTGCCAGTGATGAATGCGGAGCCTATCGCTGACGTACTTTGGCGGATTGCCGCGCTTATCCCAGATGACGCGAGCCATGCTTGGGCCTTATAGCCCACGCTTGGCTCAACCGTTAAGGCTGACACTACCCCTGACACCGTCATCAGAGCGTCCATGCTCCTGCTCCAATTCAATCCATGCTCCTGCTACAGTTCAAACTGAGCCGCTACTGGCGCGCCGGCGATGTTGCTGGGCGCCGCGGCGCGGACTATCGTGATCGAACGAGGCCGCATTCGGGAGGAAACGATGTTCAAGGGATCGTTCGTCGCGCTGATCACCCCCTTCCGCAACGGAGGCGTCGACGAGACCAAGTTTCAGGATTTTGTCGCCTGGCAGGTCGAACAGGGTACTCACGGCCTGGTTCCGACCGGGACCACCGGCGAGGCGCCGACCTTGAGCCACGAAGAGCAGGAACGGGTCATCGCATTGTGCGCCGAAGTCGCCAACGGCAAGGTCCCGGTCGTCGCCGGCACCGGGTCGAATTCGACTGCGCATACAATCGAACTGACGCGCATGGCCAAGGCGGCGGGCGCCACCGCGGCGCTCGTCGTCTGCCCCTATTACAACAAGCCGACGCAGGAAGGGCTCTACCAGCACTTCAAGGCGATCCATGACGCGGTCGACATCCCGATCGTCATCTACAACATTCCGGGACGCTCTGCGGTCGACATGAGCAATGCGACGATGGCGCGGCTCGCCAAATTGGCCAACATCGTCGGGGTCAAGGACGCGACCAACGACCTCGCTCGGCCGTTGCGGCTGCGCGCCGAGATCGGGCGCGATTTCTCGATGATGTCGGGTGAGGACGCGACCGCGGTCGCCTATCTGGCGCAAGGCGGCGACGGCTGCATCTCGGTGACCGCCAATGTGGCGCCTCGGCTTCTCGCCGAAATGCACAAAGCTTGGCAGAATGGCGAGGTCGATACGGTCCGCCGAATCAACGAGCGGTTGATCCCGCTGCACGACGCGCTGTTTGCCGAAACCAGCCCGGCCCCGGTCAAATATGCCGCCTCGCTGTTGGACAAATGCGAGCCCAATGCGCGCCAGCCGCTGTGGCAGATCATGCCCGAGACGCAGGAGCGGGTGGCGCGGGCGATGCGCGGCGCGGGCCTGTTGAACTGAGCCGTCCTTTGAGTTGAGCCGATTTTTGGACCGCGTTTAGGGCGGGCGCGATGCGGACAGCCGACCGTTATGTCGCGCAAAACCGGCGCGCCCGCCACGATTACGTGATCGAGGACACGCTCGAGGCCGGCCTGGTTCTACAGGGCACCGAGGTCAAGGTATTACGGAAGGGCCAGGCCAGCATCGCCGAAGCCTATGCCAATGAGAGCGGCGGCGAACTGTTTCTGGTCAACGCCAACATCCCGGAATATGCGAGCTCGGCGCATTTCAACCACGAACCCCGGCGGCCGCGAAAGCTGCTGCTGCATCGCAAGGAAATGAACCGCCTGCTCGGCGCGATCCGGCGCGACGGCGTCACCGTCGTGCCGCTGTCGATCTATTTCAACGAGCGCGGGCGGGCCAAGATCGCGCTCGGGCTCGCCCGCGGCAAGCGCAAGGCCGACAAGCGCGAGGCCGAGAAGGCGAGGGACTGGCAGCGCAGCCGCGCCCGCATCCTGCGCGACCGCGACGCCTGATCGGGAAACGCGCCAAACCCGCGGGCCGGGCCGGCGGCCTGTCGCCTCAAAAATGGATTTCGTATTCGGCCTGCCAGCGCCAGGTTTCGCGCGGCGCCCACGGTCGTATCCCGAACAAAATGCCACCGTTCCATTTGATGCTGCCGGGACCGACATTGCTGATGGTGCCGAACAATTGCGGGCCGATGCGATTGTCCTGCGGCCAGCCCGAATTGTATCCGGGAAAGCTGCTCGGCTGGCCATAGGCCTGGAAGCCCGGCTCGATCGGCGTACCGAGCGCCAGGCGCGTCTCCCAGGCATAAAGAAATTGCGGTCTTCCCGAGGCGTAAGGCGTGCCGACGTCATGCTCCATGAACAGATTGACGGTGTTGATCGTATGAAAAAATTCCTTGCGAAAAATCGGCCCGAACGTGACCTCGTTTGGAGTGTCGGGCAATGTCGTCTTGCCGAATTCTGCAAAAAATCCGGAGTCTATCCAATATTCGCCGCGCTCGGTAAATTGGAAAATGTTCTCGGAAGTCACCTGACTGAAATGGATCGACTGGCCGGGGCCGGCCTCGCGATCCTGCTCCAGCTCCAGTTCGGTTTGCCAGAAACCGTTGACCCCGTATTCGAATTCCTGGGTTGAGCTCAACTCGCCGCTGTGGGCGGGGAGCGGGTCGTGGCCATAATCGCCGAGCGGTTCGATCGCGAACTCTCCGGTCTCGGCGTCCGGCTGCTCGACTTTGAAATCGGCCCAGGCGGGAATCACGATGGCCATGCTGAGGGCAGCGCCGGCGGCAAGGGATATTATGCTAATGCAACGCATTCGCACCTCCAGACAAAGCTCGCGCGCGGGATGGATCAGACCGGTGCGGGGTACGGGAGGAAAGAGAGCGGAGATCAGCTCAAATGGAGGCGGCTGCGGCCGGCCGAGCGGGCGGCCTCGAAGACGACCGCCCGAGCACCCGCATCAACGTGCCGATGATCAGAATTGTGGCCAAGTAGAAGATGACCTGGATGCCCGCCGGCTGTGCCGAATAGCCGATCAGCACATGCAGCAACGTGCCGAGCATGCTGCGTTCGCCGATGATCGAGGAAGTGTCCCACAAATCGTTGCCGAGCGACGGCAGGAGATTGGCCTGCATAAGAAACGCCGCACCCTGCGAGGCCATGCCGGCCGCCAGCAACAAAATCAGCCAGCTGGTGACCGCGAACAGGCGCTTCAGCGGGATCGCGAGCAGCCCGCAATAGATCAGCGAGCCGACTGCGACCCCGCCGACCAGCCCGAGAATGCCGCCCGCCAACATCGTCAAACCGCCGACCCCGGAGGCGACCGCGATGCCGTATAAAAACAGCACGACCTCGGAGCCTTCGCGCAGTACCGCGATGCCGACGACGACCCCCAGCGCATAGAGCGGCCGGCTGCCGCCCACCACCGCCTTGCCGAGGCTCGCCGCCGCCGCCGCCAGCTCGCGCCCGTGCCGGTTCATCCAGATGTTGTGCCAGCCGAGCATCGCCACCGCGGTAAACAGGATCGCGGCGTTGAACAATTCCTGGCCGATGCCGTTGACCGCGTCGGCGATCGCCTCGGCGCAGGCGGCGACGACAGAGGCGCCGAGGACGCCGGCTACGACGCCCCCGATGACCCAGAGGCCGCGCTGCGGAACCCCGCGGCTCGCCGCCAGCACAATGCCGACGACCAGTGCCGCTTCGAGAACTTCGCGAAATACGATGATTGCCGTGGCCAACATCGCGACACTCGCTATTTGACGATCAGATGGCCGCGGGTTTGCGGATGAAAATCGTCGAAAAACTCATAGCTGCCGGGATCGAGCGGTCCGACGAACACGGTGATTTGCTGGCCGGGCCCGACGACTTTCTCGCGATGGAACTGGTTGCTTTCGAATTCGGACGTGGTCTGGTTGTCGTTGCGAACGACGAGCTGGACCTTTACCCCGGCCGGGATCTGCACCTCGCTCGGGACGAACTGGTTGTCCTTCAACGAAATCGGAAAGCTGGGGAGATCCGCTAGCGCCGGCCCGACCAATCCCAGGGCCAGCAGCGCGACAGCTAGGACGACACGACGCATAAAGCACACCCGTATCTTGCGAATGCGAACGGGTCGCAATATCACCGATGCAGCGTTGCAATGCAATCGCAATGTTACGGCGGTTTCGCCATTGAGCCATGCGGCATGTGCATCCCTCGGCGCCCGTCGGGGTTGAGCCGGCCGAGGAGTGCCTCAAACACCGCTTCGAACATCGCCGCGGTCAGTCTGCCGGTGTTGGTGTTGAGCCGCGAGCAGTGATAGCTGTCGGCCAAGAGCCGCCCGCCCGGCAGCTCATGAACGGCGCCATGCGCGAACCGAAACAGCGCGCGGCGCAGGCCGAGTGCTGTTAGCACCGCGCCGTGGGCGATGGCGCCTAATGCCAGAAACGCGCGCAGGCCGGGCGACGCCGCGATCTCGCCCGATAAAAATTCCCGGCAGTTGGCGATCTCGCGCGGCTCCGGCTTGTTCTGGGGCGGCACGCAGCGCACCGCGTTGGTGATGCGCGCGCCGGCGAGCGCCAGCCCGTCATCGGGGCGCGCGTCATAGTGCCCCGCGGCGAGCGCGAACTTGCGCAACGTCGCGTACAGCAGACTGCCGGCATAATCGCCGGTAAACGGGCGGCCGGTGCGGTTGGCGCCGCGCAGTCCCGGCGCCAGACCGACAATCAGCAATTCGGCCGCGTTGTCGCCAAACGGCGGCACCGGCGCGTTGAACCATTCCGGGTGCGCCGCCCGCTGCGTCTCGCGAAAGGTTACAAGGCGCGGGCAAAGCGGGCAGTCGCGTGGGGGCAGCGCCACTCCGGGCGCTATTGCGGGCGCCGCGGCTTGGGACAGCGGCGCCGGCCAGACGCTCACGCCTCGTCGACGGGTTCGGCGCGGACCCGCATCTCGTCGCGCGGATGGTGGTTGCGCGAGATGTTGGGCGCCAGATCCTGCAATTCGATAAAATTGTCGGCTTGGCGGCGCAAATCGTCCGACACCATCGGCGGCGACGAGCGGATCGTCGAGACGACCGACACCCGCACCCCGCGGCGCTGCACCGCCTCGACCAGCCGGCGGAAATCGCCGTCGCCCGAAAACAGGATCGCGTGGTCGATGAACTGGGCCATTTCGAGCATGTCGATCGCCAGTTCGATATCCATGTTGCCCTTGATCCGGCGCCGCCCCATCGCGTCGGTGAATTCCTTGGTCGGCTTGGTCACCATCGAATAGCCGTTGTAATCGAGCCAGTCGACCAATGGCCGGATCGGCGAATATTCCTGGTCCTCGACCAAGGCGGTGTAATAAAATGCCCGAATCAGCCTTCCCTTGGTACTGAACAGATCGAGAAGCCGCTTGTAATCGATGTCGAAAGCGAGACCCCGAGCGGCAGAATAGAGGTTGGCGCCGTCAATGAATATGGCGATACGCTCTTCCGGATAGAAAATCATCGGAGATAATGCTCCAAATAGGGGTAAGTTAACAAAAGTGTCGTACACCCCGCTATCCGGGTCAAGCGCAACCTCGCCGCCGCCGCGCGGCGCCTTGGCTTTATTCCACAACACCCAGCCGTTCTTTACCAAAACCCGCCCGCCGCGAGACGGGCCCACCGCCTGGCCGTGCCCATGCCCATGTAACGTAACGGCGAGCAGAAGCGGGTGTCGCCGCGCGGTCGGACGCGGGACTGGTCGCCTTTAGAGCCGCTGGGGGTCGATCGAGATCGAAGCCGGGAGGTCGCTGCTGACAAAAATCGGCCGCAGCAGGTGCGAGCGAAAACGCCACTGCCGGTCATCGACACGCACGCAGCGCGCCTCGAAATCGGCGATCATCGCGGGCGGCCTTGCCGTCAGAACCGGCGGGCGGCCATCGGCGCGGTAGAGGCTCATCACCCCCAAGACCCGGGCATCCCCCGCATCCTCCGCCAATACGCGAATATTGCCGACCAGATGACGTGTCGTTGAATTGCCGAACTGGCGGCGGCGGGCATAAAAGGCGCGGATTTTTTCGGCACCCTCGAACCGGTTGTTGCCGACGGCGTAGAGCGCCTCCGGCAGATAAAACTCGTGCGCCCGGTTGCCGGCGTTCTGATCCACGTCGGCCCAGTAATCGACCACCAGCCGACGGAGCGCATACCACAGCGCCGGGTCGTCGCTGTCAGACATTGGCATCGTCCTCCCGCAGATGAGCCGACATCCCCGATTTCCGGGCCGCTAGTGTCGGCTGTGCCGCATTTTCTTTTTCTTTAAGCCAGCCACCTTCTTTAAGCCAGTCGCATTCTTTAAGCCATGCGCATGTCAGGCTGGTGTGGAGCACGGTCCATCGGTTGGTGTGGCCGGGCCGGCCTTTGCGCCCGCCTGCCGCAGCGGCGGCCCGGAATGCGGTCTTTCCGCTCGCCGCCCGCACGCCTATTCTGATTGGGGATAAGTCTGAGAGGACTGGGCCATGGAAGCTGCCGCTGCCGTATTTCGCAAGGTGCATGCCCCGCTGACGATCGAACGGGTCGAGATCGACCGGCCGTGGGGGCGCGAGGTGTTGGTGCGCACCGCGGCGACGGGAGTTTGCCACAGCGACCTGCATGTCGTGGACGGCGTCGGGCGGTTTCCGCTCGACCGGCCGATCGTATTGGGCCACGAGGGCGCCGGCGTCGTCGAGATGGTCGGCGCCGAGGTCACAACCGTCAAACCCGGCGACCATGTCGTCGCCTGCCTCTCGGGCTTTTGCGGCAGCTGCCCGCAATGCCTCTCGGGCCACCCCAATTTGTGCACCGGCGGCATTGTCACCCGGCCGGAGACCGCAGCCCCGCGGCTGTCGCAAAACGGCGAGCCGCTGCGCCAGTTCATCGGCATTTCGAGCTATGCCGAGAAGATGCTATTGCACGAAAACTCGATCGTCCGGATCGATCCCGAATTGCCGCTCGATAAGGCGGCACTGGTCGGCTGCGGGGTGTTGACCGGGGTCGGTGCGGCCTTGCGCAGCTCGGGGCTCGAGGCGGGGCAGACGGTCGCGGTGTTCGGTTGCGGCGGCGTCGGATTGTCGATCATCCAAGGGGCGCGGATCGGCGGCGCCCGCCAGATCATCGCCGTCGACCAGTTCGAAGCAAAGCGCGAGATGGCGACCCGCGCCGGCGCCAGCGATTTTGTCAACAGCAGCGAGGACGACCCGGTCAAACGGGTGCGGGCACTGACAGGCGGGCTCGGCGTCGACCACGCATTCGAGGCGGTCGGGGTGGCGCAACTGGTGCGGCAGGCGATCGAGAGCCTGGCGATCCGCGGCACCGCGACGATCGTCGGGGTTTTGCCGCCCGACGCGATGATCGAGTTTCCGTGGATGGCGATCCGCCCCGAATGCAAGGTGCAGACCTCGCGCATGGGCTCGAACCGGTTTCGCACCGACATCCCGCTCTACCTCGATTTCTACCGCCAGGGCCGGCTCGACCTCGACGCAATGGTCACTAAGACAGGGCGCCTCGGCGACATCAACGAAGCCTTCCGCGCGATGAAAGCCGGCGAAGTCGCCCGCACCGTGCTGACGTTCGATTGATGCATTGCCTTGCATACTCTGCCGAGTAAGTAGGGCGGATCTCAATCCGCCCCAGACGGCGCGAACCTCTAACCCGCGCGAGGATTGCTCCGGCTGGACCGGCTACTCCTCGAGCCGGTGAGGGTGAGACGTTTTACTGGGCGTACATCGCCCTTCGGTGAAGTAAAATAGGCGGATTGAAATCCGCCCTACACTTGCCTACATGGCAGGCAATTCGGTCAGGACGAGGCCGACCGTGCCGTCGAGGCGCATGACCACCGCAGTCAGCACCTGCATGTCGCCGCGCATCGATCCCATCTCGCCGCGCATCGAGCCGATTTCATCGAACAGTCGCTGCTGCTGGCGGGCGAGGAATTCGAGGGTGATCGGTTCGTCGGCCATGGCGATGATGTTATATGTCTTCGGGCGCGAGACAAGCGCCACTGGCGGTGCGAATGGAACAGTCGCTGCGCGCAATCCCACGAGATTGCTTCGCTTTGCTCGCAATGACACCGTAAATGGGCTCGCAATGACCCAGTAAGTTGTTGTCATTGCGAGGAGCGGAGCGACGAAGCAATATCAGACCGAGCAGGTAATCATCCCTCTCGTCCTGATTGCCGGCGGTCGAGGCGGCAGCTCGGCCCACTCGGTTCACGCGCCGATGCGCCAGCCCGCGTTGGCGGCGAAGTCGTCGAAAAAGTCGGTGTCGTAGGCCTGTTCCGGCGATTTGCGCACCATTTCGTCGATGATGTGCGCGTCGGGGCCGACGAGGATGCGCCAGCGCTCGGCCTTGACGCCGTCGAGGATGATCGCCGCCGCTTGCGCCGCACTCGTCGGCGCCTCTTCGCGAAAGCGGCGGTCGCGCTCGGCCACCAGTTTGCGGATGTCCTCGTCCGAGAGTTGCGATACTTCGCGGCATCGAGGCGATGCGCGCCCTGGCTTGCGCGATCTGGGTCGGGCCAAAGTCCTCGGCCTCGCCGCCGCTTTGGATCTTGCGCGAATTCGCTGTGATCGAGGTGCCGATATGGCCCGGCATCACGACCGAGCATTTGACGTGCGGCGCGTTGATCTTGAGATCGGCGATCAGCGCCTCGGTAAAACCCTTGACCGCGAATTTCGCCGCACTATACGCGGTGTGCGGGATGCGCGGCCCCACCGACGCCCAGAAGCCGTTGACGCTGCTGGTGTTGACGATGTGGCCCTCTTCGGCCTTCAGCAGCATCGGCAGAAGGGCGCGGGTGCAGTTGTAGACCCCGCCCCAGCATATGTTGAAGGTCTTTTCCCATTCGTCGCGGCTATGGGCGATCATGCTGCCGCCGCCGCCGATGCCGGCGTTGTTGAATAGGAGGTGGATTTTGTCAGTCTGGTGACGATCGGCGACCTCGTCGCGAAACCGCTCGACCTGCGCGGCGTCGGACACGTCCGCGATGTGGGTCGAGACACGCAAGCCTTGCGGCAGGCCCGCCATCTCGCACAATCGCAGTGTTTCGGCCATCCCGGAGGCGGAGACGTCGCACATCGCGACATTGCAGGCTTCCGCCGCCAGCTGCCGGACGAGTTCCCGCCCCATCCCCGAGCCGCCGCCGGTGACGACTGCGATCCTGCCCGCGAAATTCTTCATTTGTTCTGCCTCCCTTGCCTCGCTTATCGATTAGCCGTTTGCTCAGGCGTCATTCCGAGCCGGCGAACCCTTCTACTCTTTATCTGATCACAACCACCGCGACACCGATTTCAAGGCTGCCCCAAACCCGATCGGCCGTGATTACCGGGTATCCAAGTTTTTCACCAAGAGCCAGGCAAGCACGATCGCCAAGCGATAGACCGACGTGCCGGGTCAGCGAACGTAGTCGAGCCGCGGCGCGCGCCATTGGCTCGTCGAACGGAACTATCCGCAACTCCAACCGCGCGACAGCAGCTGCGGCTTCGCTCTCGGGCGTGCCGAATTCCTGCAGCCGCGCCAACACCTCCGATAGATTGACCGCGCTGATCGAGGCTCCGGCAAGCCGCGTGGAATCAAAGCGCGTGATCGGCTCGCCAACCAGCAACGCGATAATAGCGGAAGCATCGACAACGATGGCGTCGTCATTCACGCGCCGCCTCGGCGCGACGTTCGTCGATCAACTCCTGCACCAGATCGCGTCCCTTCGGGACGTATCGCGCTACGATGGCCTGTGCTTCCTTGATCGCCTGCTCTTTGGTGCGCAGCCGCAGTTCGCCTTCACCGACCGCTTCGACAATCAGTTCGTCCCCCGGCTTCAGACCGGCCGCGGCGCGACATTCGGCCGGGATGACGATGCGGCCTTGCTGGTTGATCCGTGCCCGGCGCTGCATGTCAAATTTTCCTCGTGTCACTTAATGACATAAGTGACATCCGAGCGAGCATGTGTCAAGCACCGGCTATTCCGCCGCAATTGCCGGGTCTGCTATGATCGAGCTTGCGGAGGATATGACGATGCTGACCACCACGCGCGACATGATCATGCCGACGGCGATCACCGGGTCGTACCCGCGGCCGTTGTGGTTCGATGCGAGCCTGCACGGGCGGTCGTTCAAGGCCGCACTCAGCGACTCGCTGTTTCGCGAGCAATATCTAGACGCGGTCGCCGCAATCATCAACGCGCAGGAGGCGGCGGGGCTCGACATCGTCACCGACGGCGACAGCCGCTTTGACCTCGCGGTCGGCGGCAAGTCGTGGTTTTTCTACCCGATCGAGCGGCTCGGCGGCATCCACGGCCACCGCAGCACTTCGCAAGGGTGGATGGGCCGCCACGGGCTCCAGCCCGGCCATATCCTGTGGGAGGTGCAGGAGGCCTACCAGCCTGCGATCGTCACCGAGAAACTGACGCGCGGACCGCTCGAATACGCCGCCTTGTGGCAGATCGCCCAGCGCCTCAGCGACCGCCCGGTCAAGTTCGGCACGATCTGCGCGCCGGGGTTGGCGAGCATGCTGTGGAACGAGCATTATCCCGACGACCGGGCGATGGTGCTCGACCTGTGCGACATCATCAACGCCGAATTGCGCGAGCTCGCCGCGGCCGGCTGCCCGGTGATCCAGGTCGAGGAGCCGCGCCATCACGGGCTGACGACGCGGCCCGACTGCACCGAGGCCGACCTCGAATTCCAGACGCAAGCGTTCAACCGCCAGCTCGCCGGCGTCGACGCCGAGATCTGGGCTCACACTTGCTGGGGCAACCCCAACCAGCAGCGCGTCTATTGGGAAGTGCCGAGCTACGAACGCGCCCTCCCCCATCTGCTGCAATTGAACGCCGACGTGATCACCTTCGAATGCGCCAGCAATAACGGCAAGGACTTGCCGCTTTTCGCACAATTCAAGACCGACAAAAAGATCGGCATCGGCGTCGTCAACCACTGCAATACGATCGTCGAGCCGCCCGAGCACGTCGCCGGGCTGATCCGCCGGACGCTCGAATACATCCCGCCCGAGCGGCTGGTCATCACCACCGATTGCGGCTTTGGCCGCGAGGGCCTGTCGCGCCGCATCGCCTATTACAAATGCGTGTCGCTGGTCGCGGGCGCCAACATCGTGCGCCGTGAATTGGGCCTGCCCGAAGCCCCTATCCGCGCCGCCGACCCCAAACTTTATTTTGCCGGGGTTGGGTGACGGGTGAACGAGGCAGGCGATACTGATCGGCGGATCGCTCGTACGTCCAAACCACGGCAAACCGAGCACTCAGTCTTCGGGTAGCGTGTGAGCGAAACGCCGTCTCGAATTGCGCCAAGAGTGACGTTCACGTGTCCTCCGCCAAACCGCCGTAGTCGACCCCGAGCGGTCAAACCAGCGCCCCTCGCTCGATCACCGCGTCGGGGGCGGGCGAGTGCTGCTTGCGCCGGTGCCAGAAATTCCCGTGTAACCGGGTAATACCGGGAATTTTTGCCGGTTCGAGCCCATTTTCAGCAAAAACAATAGCAAAATCAATAATTTGATGAATTTGTGATGACACATTAACCGGGAATTTTTTGTACCTTGACCGGGAAAAGAATCAGCAGAACCGGGAATTCACGGGAATTGCTGCGAACTCATCAGAGCCAAGCCTTCGAATGAACCAACTGCGTCTCGACATATCACTCGAAAATGGCGGTTCCAGGGCCGTCTCAGGGCTCCTGGCGAGCTAGGTTACTGCAAAAGACCGATCCGCAAGTCTTAGGGAGATATAGAGCGAAGCGAGGCGACCCTCGACCTCGACATCGCCCGCGAAGTCCCCGCGACGCATGACCCTGGTTTCCAGCTGGTCGTGTCGGAGGGTTGGTAGGAATTGAAGGCGGCGTAATCTCCTGATTGGAAAACAACCCAAGAGGCGGCCTGCCAGCCGCCAGGAGATCACGCCATGGAAGAGACTATCGCAACGACCACAGCGCGGCCATTTCTGGGCGAGGATTGGTTTGATCCGTTGGAGACGGCGGTTCGTGGCCGCATTCGCGGGTTCATCGAGGAGCTGCTCGAGGCCGAGCTGGCGGCGGTTCTGCAGCGCGGCCGCTACGATCGGCGCGGCGCCGCTCGCGGTCATCGCCACGGCCATCGAGAACGGCAGTTGATCGGCACCTTTGGGCCGATCACGGTGTCGGTGCCGCGGGCGCGGTTGGTTGAGGCGAACGCCAAGACGTTGGAGTGGCGTAACCAGACGCTTCCGGCCTACCAGCGGCTCACCAGGCGAGCCGAGGCGCTGATCACCAGCACCTATCTTGCCGGCACCAACACCCGGCGGGTGCGCCGGGCACTCG
>DATMKU010000128.1:0-5840 GCA_035570935.1 Allostellaceae bacterium | reverse complement strand
GACCCGGTGCCGGCGATAAAGGTCGGCGGCGACCGCCTCGCGCAGCTGGGGGATGCCGTTCGCCGGGGTGTAGCCGTGATGGCCGTCGGCCAACGCCTTGCGGCCGGCCTCGACGATATGCTGCGGGGTCGGGAAATCGGGCTGGCCGATGCCGAGATTGATGATAGGGCGGCCTTGTGCGGCGAGCGCGTTGGCGCGGGCCAGCACCTCGAACGCGGTCTCGGTCCCGAGCACGCCCATGCGTGCGGCCATCTGCAACATACGCGTTTCCTCCGACTTCTGCCGGTTCCAGACTAGCGCAAGCGGGGCCGAAAAGCGAGGCGCAACAAAGCTTAACGCGCCGCGGCCGGCGAACGGCGCCGACGAACCATTGCGCAGCCGGACCGCGAACGGCGGCTTCCAGGCCAAAACTCGCCTCTCGGTTCCGTTAAGGTTGACGCTATGTGCGCCGATCCGCTAGCGTCCGGTCGCTCAAAGCCGCTGCTGATGCGGCAGCGGGCACAAACGCCGGGCGCGCGGTTCGCCCGGCAATAACAGCGATGTGGGGGGAATTCGGCCATGCGGGTGTCTCTGTGGCGAATTTCGGCGCTTGCAATAATGTCGCTGCTTTGGGCGGTGGCGATGGCGCATGCGGGCGACGGCGGCGGGGATCGGCGATCCCTCGGACGCGGACCGGTATTCGACATCACCCATTTCGACGTGCTTCCGCTGACGACCCCCCTCGATTCCGAACAGGTCGCCTATGCCGCGCTGTTCGCTTATCGCGACGCGAGCGAGTCCGACCCGGGGCTGAAGAGTTTCCGGATCGTCAACTGGCTGGAGGCACCGAACCATTCCTTTATTGTCGACGCCTGGAGCAGCCTCGACGCTTTCGAGGAGCATCTCGCACAAACCCACAGCGTCGATTTTCGGTTCGCCGTACAGGACCAGCCGCCGCCCGACGGCATTTGCTGCATTGGCAGCCCGATCGACGACCGGCAATACAGCTTGGTGCAGTCGTTCGGTACGCCTTGGCTCGGCAATGGCTTGCCCGCGATCGTCGGGTCGAGCGGGGCGCTCTTTGTTATCACTTATGTCGATTTTTTGCAGACCATGTTGGAGCAGGGCGACCCCGACCGGGGGGAGGAGATCCTGGTCAAATACGGCGCCGACAGCATCAGGTACAATCGACAACACTTGTTGAACTTTACCGTGTTGCGCCAGCTTGACCGCCCCAATCGTTTTGTCGCCCTCGAAGTGTGGGACACCCAAGCCAACTACACAGACTGGCAGGCCGGAAGGGTGACGGCGGATTTCGCTGCCGCGGCGACGCCGTTGCTCGGCTCGCCGCTCGATCACCGCCTGAACATTTTGTGCGGCAAAACTTATGTCGATAGCATGGGCTGCGTCTCGCCCTGACGGGCGCCGTGAAGCGCGTAGGCGGTCAGGTTTTCGCGACGTTCCCGGCTATTTGTGCTTGTGGCGCAGGCGCTCGATTTTCGCCTTTAGATCCGGTGCGGGCCAATCTTCCAGCAGCCAGGCCGGCAGCGGGTCGTTCTTGCCGCTGACCGGCAATGCCTCGTCGTCGTCGGCGCGGCCATCGGCGAAGAGTTCCAGCGCGTGCGGCATCTCGTAGTAGATTTCGAGCGTGTTGCCGTCGGGGTCGGCAAAATAAAAGCTGCGCTGGTTGACGTGATTGGTCGCGCGCAGGATTGCGACGCCGCTTTTGACGAGGTGCGCATAGGCCTCGCGCAGCGCCTGATAGCTGCCGACCTGAAAGGCGATGTGGCCAAGCCCGATCTGATCGCGCCGCGGCCGCTGCGCCTCGCCCGGCGAGGGGTGCTGGCCGATGTCGAGGGTATGGAAATTCTCCCCCAAGGTCATAAAGACGCCGCCATGATCGGGGTCTTCCTCGGCGATCGCAAAGCCCAGGATGTCGCGATAAAACCGCTTTGACGCCTGCTCGTCGGCGACCCGCAAATTGACGTGTCCGATGCCTTTCAATTTAATCACTGCGCCCTCTCCGATTACGCTTCCAAAGGCCGGGAACTTAGGCCGCCGTCAGCCGAGCCGCAAGCCTACGCCGCCCGCGGCGCGGCCCTCGCGTCAGCAGAGTGCGAGCAGATCGGCGCGCAGGCGGTCAGGCCCGGCGTCGCCAATGACCTGTTCGAGCGCCGCATGCGTCGCAATCCATATCGGCACCGCGGCGACCAGCAACTCCCGGCCGGCCGAGGTTACGGCCAGGCGGCGGGTGCGCTTGTCGGCGGGGTCCATGGTCACCTCGATCAGCCCGCGGCGTTCGAGCGGCTTCAGATTGGCGGTCAGCGTGGTGCGGTCCATCGCCAGCACGGCCGACACCCGGCCGATACTCGGCTGATCCACCCGATCCAGCGCGGTCAACAGCGAGAACTGGCCGTTGGTCAGATCGAGCGGGCGAAACGCCTGATCAAAACGCCGGGCCACGGCGCGGGCCGCGCGTTGTAGATGCAGGCAGAGACAGCCGCGGACTTCGAGCGTGATTTCGTCGGAAGGTTCTTTGCCGCTTGACATGCCATAAGATACGTTGGTATCAACGGTTCTGTCAACGCCGATCAAAGGGTGAGCTGCATGGAACCGCACAAGATCGTCTCCCGCGAGGCGTGGTTGGCCGAGCGGGTGAGATTGCTGGCGCAGGAAAAGGCGTTCACCCGCGAGCGCGACCGGTTGAGTGCGGCGCGGCGGGCATTGCCCTGGGTCCGGGTCGACAAGCAATACGTCTTTGACGCGCCGGAGGGTAAAAGGACCCTAGCCGACCTGTTCGAGGGCCGCAGCCAATTGGTCGTCGATCACTTCATGCTCGGGCCGGGATGGGGCGAAGGCTGCGTCGGCTGCTCGTTCGGCGCCGACCATGTCGAAGGCTCGCGCGCCCACCTCGAGCATCACGATGTCAGCGGGGTCGCGGTGTCGCGCGCGCCCCTGGCCGAAATCGCAGCCTACAAAAAGCGCATGGGCTGGAACTTCAGATGGGTGTCGTCCTACGACAATGATTTCAACTACGACTACCATGTGTCGTTCACCACGGAAGAACTGGCCAAAGGCAAGGCTTATTATAATTATCGAATGACCGATGTTGCGATCGAGGAACTCGCTGGCCTCAGCGTGTTTTTTAAAGATGGCGATGACGTCTTCCACACCTACTCCAGCTTTGCCCGCGGCGCCGAGGAATTGCTGACCACCTACATGGTGCTCGACCTGACGCCGAAAGGGCGTAACGAAACCGGCCCGCACCACAATCTGATGGATTGGGTAAAGCGCCACGACGAGTACGAGAACACGGCGGGGATGGCGTCCTGCTGCGGCGAATAGGGACCGCAAAATGGGCTCGAAACTCTCAAAGACGCGCCTCGCCCGCCTGCGCGACGTCATCAGCGGCTATGTCGAGCGCGGCAAGGTGCCGGGTGTCGTCGCCCTGGTTTCCCGGCACGGCGAGGTCCATGTCGAGGCGATCGGCGCGAAATCGACCGGCGGCGGCGACCCGGTGCGCCGCGACACGATCTTTCGCATCGCTTCCATGACGAAACCAATCACCGCCGCCGCGGCGATGATTCTGGTCGAGGAGTGCCGGCTGCGGCTAGACGACCCCGTCGACCGGCTGTTGCCCGAGCTCGCCGATCGCCGGGTTTTGCGGCGTCTCGACGGTCCGCTCGACGACACCGAGCCGGCGCGACGGCCGATCACCCTGCGCGACCTGCTGACGTTCCGAATGGGCTTCGGCATCCTGATGGCGCCGCCCGGCAGCTATCCGATCCAGCGGGCATCGAGCGAGCTCGACCTCGGTCAGGGAATGCCCCAGCCGCAGACGCCGCCGGCGCACGACGAGTGGGTCCGCCGTTTTGGCACTTTGCCGCTGATGCACCAGCCAGCCGAGAAATGGGTGTATAATACCGGCTCGGATGTTCTCGGCGTGCTGATCGCGCGCGCTTCGGGCCAGCCGTTTGAGAGGTTTCTGCGCGAGCGCCTGTTCGAGCCGCTCGGCATGCGCGATACCGCGTTTAGCGTGCCGCCCGCGAGCCTCGACCGGTTCGCGACCAGCTATTGGACCAACCCGCGAACCGGTGCTGGCGAAGTCTACGACATGCCCGAAGGCGGCCAATGGAGCCGCCCGCCCGCCTTCCCATCGGGCGGCGGCGGTCTGGTCTCGACGGTGGACGATTACCTTTCCTTTGCAGGGATGCTGCTGAACCACGGGAAGAACGGCGGCGAGCGCATCCTGTCGCGGGCCGCGGTCGAAACCATGACGGCTGACCATCTGACCCCGGCGCAAAAGGCCGTGTCGGAGCTCGCCCCCCGCTTTTTCGACAACCACGGTTGGGGTTTTGGCGTAGCGGTCGTCACCCGGCGCGACAGCCCGGCCGAGCCGGTCGGCCAATACGGCTGGAACGGCGGTCTCGGCACGGCCTGGTTTTCGGATCCCTCGGCGGGCATGGTCGGGATCCTGTTGACCCAGCGCGCCTGGACATCGCCCATCCCCCCGGACATTTGCCTCGATTTCTGGACCTTGGCCTATCAGTCGACGACTGAGGGCACGCGGACGCCGTTCTCGGCGCGCTGCGAACGCGGATCCGAAATCATAGGAGAGAGACGCGGCGATGCGATTCATGCTGCAGGTGCGAGCCGACCGCGACAGCGAGGCCGGGGTGCTGCCCGACAAGGAGCTGTTCGCCGAGATGGTGAAATTCAACGAGAAGATGGTCGAGGCCGGCGTGATGCTCGCGGCCGACGGGCTGCATCCGAGCTCGAAAGGCGCCCGCGTGTTGTTCGCCGGGCCAAAGCGGACCGTTGTAGAGGGCCCTTTTGCCGATCCGAGCGAGTTGATCGCCGGCTTCTGGATCATCGATGTCAAATCGAAAGAGGAGGCGATCGACTGGGCCAAACGCGTCCCGTTTCTCGGCGGGGCGATCGAGATCCGCCAGGTCTTCGAGGCCGAGGATTTCGATCGTGCCCTCACCCCCGAACTGCGCGACGCCGAAGACCGCATGCGTGCCAAACTCGCCGCAAAGAATTAGGTTCACGAGACGATCCGGTTGCGCCGCGTAAGAGGAATCGGTTGCGGCGCGTACGAGACGAAATTCACAGGAGGAGCGAAACATGGAGCTGAACCCGTATCTGGGCTTTGACGGCCGCTGCGAGGCCGCGTTCAAGTTCTACGAAAAGGCGCTTGGCGGCAAAATCGTCGCGATGATGACCTATGGCGAGACGCCGATGAAGGACCAGTCGGCGCCCGAATTCCACGGCAAGATCGCCCATGCGCGGTTGACCGTCGGCGACAAGGTGCTGATGGGCGGCGACTCCCCGCCCGACCGCTATGAGCCGACAAAGGGGATGACGGTAATGCTCGGCGTCGACGAGCCGTCCGAAGCCGAACGCGTCTTCAAGGCGTTGTCGGAAAACGGCACGGTACAAATGCCGATCGCGGAGACCTTTTGGGCGCGCCGCTTCGGCATGCTGGTCGACCAGTTCGGCATCCCGTGGATGGTCAACTGCGAGAAACCGATGGGCTGACCAATTTCTTTGGCGCCGCCCCCACTCCCCCTCTCCCCGGCGGCGGGGAGAGGGCTGGGTGAGCGGCTTTCGTTCCGGCTGGCGCCGCATCCGCCCGCATGCCACTCTGCGCCGATTTCCACCGAAGAGCGGGGGGCGATGAAATCTGCCGAATTCGGCTCCGGAAGCACCGCGTAAAGCGCCACACCCATGGATCGCGACACCGTCGGGCTGCCGCCCGGAGCCTTCGCCAAGCTCGACCCGGAGGAAGACGAAATCTTCTACGAGCCGGCGCGGCTCGTCTGCCATATCGACGACGGCGCCATCGCCGCCCTGACCGA
>DATMKU010000127.1:0-2862 GCA_035570935.1 Allostellaceae bacterium | reverse complement strand
CATGCCGAAGCCAGGATCGAAAAACCCCGCGAAATGCACCCGAAATTCACCCACCAAGGTGTCGTAGGCCAGCATTTCCGCCGCTTGGTCGGTCGGGATGGCGACCGCCTCGCGTGAAGCCAGGATGTAGAAATCTTCTGGGTCGAGTATTATTCCCCGCCTATCGTTTGCGAATACCGGATCCCAGAAATCTCGGACGTCGTAGTAGTCGATTTGATCGACGTCGATTACCGGTGTATGCTTTCGAGCTTTATATCCGACGAAGCCATTCTGGAGGCTACCGCTGACATCAACTGTAACCGCTAGCCCCCCTTCGATTAATTCCCGACCGATAGGGGAACCGGGGGGCACTATGCTGAAGCCGACCTCCTCGTGGAGGCGGCGCAGCGCGGCATTGCTCGAGGTTGGCCGCCCGCGACGAACCCGCAGCTGTACCAGGCGTGAACCCCGCCGAACGCGAATGCTGAACGACCGAGGTGATAATTCCGCGTAAAGCGGTCCATAGTAATTCGACTTTATGCTGTCGAACTCGGTGCCGTAATCGGTAATGACGCGTGCGAAGACGTTGAGGCGTCCGGTCGAACTCTTCGGGTTTGCTGATCCGGACGCACGGTACCGCAACTCCAAATGTTCCATCAGCGGCACGATGTATACGCAGTCCTTTTCGAGAACGGCACTATCGTGCAAGTCGAGCGTATGCAGGGTCATGCTGCGCAATTTTTGCTCGACCGTACACTCTGGGCCCGGAAGAAAGCTGGCGCGGACGCGATGGGCGACGTTGCCGAGGCGTAGATCGAGGCTGGAAGGCTGGATCTGATCGTCGGCGATTGGTTCCAGCGACCGAATCTCACGGGTCCGCTCGATCGCATCGCGCAATAATTGGGACGGTAGGATTCCGGTCGCGTGCTCGAGCTCGCGCGGCTCGGGCGGAGGAAACAAATCCCCCGTGGAAGGCTCGATTTCAAGCGGCGGGAACAGAGCGCCCGCCTGCGCCTCGGTCATCAGGTAATGTCCTCCGGTTGCGACGCGGCCGTTCTAAGCCATGCACAGCGAGGCGTAAATCGCCCCCAGCTTGCTCTCGACATGAGGCGCCGGATAGTCTCACCGGCAAGATTGCGCCGCGCCAGGAGCTGGAGGGGAGATGGAAATTCGCGACGGCTTTGTCGGGGCGGTCGGCGACACGCCGCTGATCAAATTGCGGCGGGCCTCGGAGGAGACCGGGTGCACGATCCTTGGCAAGGCAGAGTTTCTGAACCCCGGCGGCTCGGTCAAGGACCGCGCCGCACTTTACATCATCAAGGACGCCGAGGAGCGCGGGCTGCTCCGGCCCGGCGGGGTCATTGTCGAGGGCACCGCCGGAAATACCGGCATCGGTTTGGCGCTGGTCGGTAATGCCCGCGGCTACCGCACGGTCATCGTCATGCCCGAGACGCAAAGCCAGGAAAAAAAGGACATGCTGCGGCTGTGCGGCGCCGATCTGCGGCTTGTGCCGGCCGCGCCCTACACCAATCCAAACAATTACGTACGCTATTCCGAGCGGCTCGCCGCCGAGATCGCGACGCAGGAGCCGAACGGGGCGGTCTGGGCCAACCAGTTCGACAACCTCGCCAACCGGCGCGGCCACTACGAGACGACCGGCCCCGAAATCTGGGAGCAGACACAGGGAAAGGTCGATGGGTTCGCGTGCTCGGTCGGCACCGGCGGCACCCTGTCAGGGGTCGGCATCGCGCTCAAGGAGCGCAACCGCGACGTGAAAATCTATCTCGCTGACTGCATGGGTTCGGGCATCTACGGCTGGTATGCCCGGCGTGAGCTCAAGCCCGAGGGCAACTCAATCACCGAAGGCATCGGCAACAACCGCGAGACCAAGAACCTCGAAGGCTTCACTCCCGACGGCCAGTTTCAGATCACCGACGAGGAGATGCTGCCGGTGCTGTTCGGCCTAGTGGAGGATGAGGGGCTGGTGCTCGGCGGCTCGACCGGGATCAATGTTTGCGGCGCCATCCGCCTCGCCCAGCTGCTCGGCCCCGGCCACACAATCGTGACGATCCTCGCCGATTCCGGCACCCGCTATCTGTCGAAATTGTTCAACCCCGTGTTTCTCGCGGAACGCAACCTGCCGACACCGGGGTGGCTCTGAACGTTGATTTTCCTCCCGCCCATCCCCGCGTAAGGGGATCGAAAAATTGGGATATAAGGATGACCGAGCTTTTGTTTCGCTACGACGGGTATTTGAAGAGCTGCACGGCGAGGGTGGTGAGCGCCGACGAGCGCGGCATTCGGCTCGACCGCACCGTGTTCTATCCGACCGGCGGCGGCCAGCCCGGCGACCGCGGCGCATTGCGGCTCGCCTCGGGCGAGACGATTGCGATCCTCGACACGGTCAAGGGCGGCATGCCGGACGAGGTCGTCCACATCGCCACACCCGGCGCGGCATTGCCGGCGCCCGGAACCGAGATCACCGCCGAGATCGACTGGGAGCGCCGCCATCGGCTGATGCGCATGCACACCTGCCTGCACTTATTGTGCGCGGTCGTGCCGGGGGCGGTGACCGGCGGCCAGGTCACCGACGGCCGCGGTCGGCTCGATTTCGACGTGCCCGGGTCGAGCCTCGACAAGGAGGCGATCGCCGCCCGGCTCAACCAGCTGATCGCCGCCGGGCACCGGGTGACGCCGCGCTGGATCAGCGACGACGAACTCGCCGCCCAGCCCGATTTGGTACGCACAATGTCGGTTAAGCCGCCGACCGGCAGCGGGCGGGTGCGGCTGATGGAGATCGCCGGCGTCGACCTGCAGCCGTGCGGCGGCACTCATGTCGCCAACACCGCCGAAATCGGCCCGGTCGCGGTCGCTAAAATCGAA
>DATMKU010000126.1:0-3670 GCA_035570935.1 Allostellaceae bacterium | reverse complement strand
ACGCACGAGTATCATACCATTTTCAAGAGCAGTGAGTAGGGACCAACAACCAGGAGACGTATGAATGGCGAGTGTAAGGGCTGATCTCCTCACCTTTGCTGGCGGCCGGCAGTTTGGCACGATACTCGCGGATCCGCCGTGGCGCTTTCAGAACAAGACCGGCAAGGTTGCGCCAGAGCATCGTCGCCTGAGCCGGTACGGAACTCTTAGTTTCGACGAGATAGAGGCCTTGCCGGTCGCGGAATTGGCAGCGCCGGTATCGCATCTCTATCTATGGTGCCCGAACGCCCTATTGCCGCAGGGGTTGTCAGTACTCGCTGCTTGGGGATTTACCTACAAGTCCAATATTGTCTGGCATAAAATCCGGAAGGATGGTGGCAGCGACGGACGCGGAGTGGGTTTTTATTTTCGCAACGTCACCGAGCTGGTGCTGTTTGGAGTGCGGGGTAAGAACGCACGGACGCGCAGCGCTGGGCGCAGTCAAGTGAACTATCTCGCAACGCGGAAACGGGAGCACAGCCGCAAGCCGGACGAGATATACCCCATAATCGAAGCATGTTCGTTTGGCCCATATTTGGAGTTATTTGCTCGCGGAACCCGTCCCAACTGGGCCGTTTGGGGAAATCAAGCCGATAGTCTCTACAGGTCGACTTGGAAGACGTATGGATATAATTCGCAAATTTCTCCGTCGCTTTGACCGCTTCCGAGCCATCTGTTATTGAACGTAGGCGGTATTCAACGACTGGCGCTATGTCGACCGAATACCTTATTCCGGAGGACCTCCGTGCTCTCTACCACGTAAAAAAATGGCGCAACGCTACCGGGGTGCTCGCGACCGCCTGTTCAGAGGAGTGGGAGGAGGTGCAGGAGGTAGTTCGCAGATTTCGATTGATGAAATCTGAAGTTTTGGTTGGCGGTGGCAATCGCTCGCTCATTAGTCGTCGCATAGATGAAGCGCTTTATGCGAGAGGCTGGCAGGAAAAATCCTTTCAAACCTCGATTCTCGTGGATGCAGCGCGCATAGATACCCCGACGCACGCGGTTGACTGCCTGAGGGGTGGCGTTGCGTTGGAGATGGAATGGAACAATAAAGACCCATTTTTTGATCGTGACCTAAATAACTTCCGTCTACTTTTTGAACTGAGAACCATACAGGTGGGGATTATCGTCACACGTTCCTGGGAACTTCAAGCAATATTTAGGCGACTTGGAAAGGGGGCGTCCTACGGTAAGGCGACAACACACCATGAAAAGCTGTGGCCCAAAGTGGAGGGTGGTGGCGCGGGCGGGTGTCCCGTCTTAACATTTGCGATCAAGCCGGCCCTTTTTTTCGATGATGGTCCGGAGGCCCTGGCGGCTTTACAAGCTCGCGTAGCCGCCGAGAGGGCGGCAAGGTCCGCCAAGAGGCGGCCAGCGGTCGCCGCTTCAGACGAGGACGAGGACGAAGCAGATTAGCTGGAGCAGGTGCCATGCGGCTCGAAGGCAAGATCGGGATTGTGACGGCGTCGGCGTCGGGGATGGGCCGGGCCGGCGCCTTGCGCTTTGCCCGCGAGGGGGCGGCTGTCGGTGTCGTCGACATCGACCAGGCCGGGGTCGATGCCGTCGTCGGCGAGATCACCGCTGCCGGCGGCCGGGCGCAGGGCCTCGTCGGCGATCTCTCCAACGACGATTTCGCGCGCGCGATCGTGCGGCGCACCGCCACGGCCTTTGGCGGGCTCGATTTCGTGTGGAACCATGTCGGCCACCCCGGCCCGGCCTCGATCGAAGGCATCGACATGGCCGATTTCGACATCGCGATCGGACTCAATTTGCGTACCATATTGCTGACGACCGAGGCCGCGATCCCCGAAATGCGGGCGCGCGGCGGTGGTGCCTTGCTCTACACCGCCTCGACCTCTGGGCTTGTCGGCTCGGCCTTCAGCCCGGTCTATTCGATGGCCAAATTCGGCGTCGTCGGCTTTGTCCGCTCGCTCGCCAAGCGCTTGGCGCCGGACAAGATCCGGGTCAACGCGATCTGCCCCGGCCCGATCGACACGCCGATGCTGCGCGTCTTTGTCGCCCGCCCCGACCAGCAGCGTACCGCGGGTCAAGACAAAGAGGCTCTCGTCGTCCAGCGCGGCCGCCAGAACCCGATGGGCCGCACCGGCCGGCCCGAGGAAATCGCCAACGCCGCGCTGTTCTTGATCTCCGACGAAGCCTCCTTTGTCTCCGGTGCTGCCCTCCCGGTCGACGGCGCCGCAACGGCATAGCCGCTTCGCGGCGCGGGGTGGACGAACGTCCGAATGACCGCTGGCTCGCGGCGCGCAACCGGCCCATATTTGTGCGATGACGACCTTCGTCACGATCCTGCTCGTGCTGGCATTGGCCGGCGTGCTGGTCGTCCTCGGCCTCGGCATGGTCCAGATGTTTCGCGGCGGCAACCCGCGCCGGTCGAACAAGCTGATGCAGGCGCGCGTCATCATGCAAGGCTTGGCGTTGCTGCTGCTGGCGATCCTGATGCTGCTCGGCCGCCGCTAGCCCGGGGACCGGCTATGGTGCGGCTGACCCGGATCTACACTCGCGGCGGCGATACGGGCGAGACCTCGCTCGGCGACGGTTCGCGGGTACCAAAGCACGCGCTGCGGGTGGCCGCCTACGGCACGGTCGACGAGGCCAATGCCGCGATCGGCGTCGCCCGCCTCCATATCGAGGCCGAAGCCGAAGCCGATGCGATGCTCGGCCCTATCCAGAACGATCTGTTTGACCTCGGCGCTGATCTGTGTACGCCCGAAGCCGGCCGGCGAAGCGTCGGCGCATTGCGCATTTCAGCGGCGCAAGTCGAGCGCCTCGAACACGAGATCGACATGATGAACGCGAGCCTGCGGCCGCTCGACTCGTTCATCCTGCCGGGCGGCAGCGCCGCGGCGGCCTATCTGCATCTCGCCCGCACCACCACCCGCCGCGCCGAGCGCCTGGTCAGCGAGCTGGCACAGAAGGAGCCGGTCAACCCCGAGGCGCTCAAATACCTGAACCGCCTCTCCGACCACCTCTTCGTCCTCGGCCGCCGGTTGAACGACAACGGCGCGCGCGACGTGCTCTGGGTCCCCGGCGCCAACCGCTGAGCCGCGCTCGGTCTCCGCCCCGACCAGGCTCGCCTGTCAAGAGGAAAAGGGCGACGCCGAGGCCGCCGCCCGGAACCCGCCCTCCTTATGCGCACTCAGGCCGTGGTGGAAATCCGCCGCCGCCGGCGCGCCAGCCCGAGACCGGTCAGCGCCACCCCGAGCAATGTCAGGCTCGCCGGCTCGGGAACCGAAGCCTGCGACACCGCGACGATCAGCGTGTCCGAGGTGCCGCTGCCGCCCGCATTCGGTTCGCCCAGCACCCCGATCTCGTCGGTTGAAAAGCCGGAAACCAGGCACGTCGCGGCGTCCCCCATGTATTCCGTGCAGGAGCCGCCGGTGACCGTCGCGAACAGCTGCAGGCCGCTGCCATTATTGACAAAGACCTCGGCGGTCTCGCCGCTCTGCGCCGAGCCGATGACGACGTCGTCCATCGGGCTGGTGCTGGTGACGGTGACGGCGGTTCCGGGACCGATCTCGCAATCGTGGGGGGTCGAGGTGTCGGTGCACGCCGATGGCGGGCCGGAGGCGTTTTCGCCGAGGCCGCTCTCGTCAAAGCCGTTGGTCGGCGG
>DATMKU010000125.1:0-10525 GCA_035570935.1 Allostellaceae bacterium | reverse complement strand
CCGGCGGCCTCTACACCCTCGAAATGGATTTTTGAGCGAGCGAGAAGCCGGGAAAGCCGCGCCCCCGGCGACGGGCCGCCACCGCCGCAAATTCGAGAAGGCGGGGTGACGGCCCCTAGTTAAGTTCTGTGAACTTTTTGTTGCAGTTTGTTGTCGCCAAATCTTCGAGGCCAACATTCGGCTAATGCACGACCCGATTTTAATCCAATCGCCAAGCCCTGAAGGGAACTTCGCCGGCTGATTGGACGTTTTATTGACGCTGCCGGGATGGGCTGCCGGAATATCATCACCCCGGTGCAGCGGATGAGGGCGTCCTCGTTATGCCGGCGACTTTACGTTGGCTCGAGAAGCGGGCCGAGTCGAGGCGATCGGATGCGGTAGGCGCCGCCGCGTCGGGCGAACCCACCGATCAGGGCGGAGGCCGAGGCCGGTGGCCGTTCCGCCGCACAGGGTCGCGGGGATCGGCGTCGCGGCAATTGCCGCCCCGGCTCAGCTTTTCGCGGGGGTTTTGCCTCGCATTGCTGGCGTCCACCCTCCTCTGGGGGCTGATCCTCTGGGTTGTTGTGTCGCTGATCCGCTGACCAGCGGCGGTCCCGATCAGCTTCCCGCCGATTGCGCTGCAAGGCCTCTGTGCACCGGGCTTGTCGCGGTGCGAGGCTCCAACCCGCCGCCCGCCGCGCACACCGGCGGCCGCGGAGCGGGATCGCACATCGTGTAGCCGCGGCCGTGCACGGTCTTGATGTAATGGCGGCCGCCGGTGGCCTCGGCGAGCTTTTGCCGCAGCTTGCAGACAAAGACGTCGATGATCTTCATCCCCGGCTCGTCCATTCCGCCGTAGAGGTGGTTGAGGAACGCCTCCTTGGTCACCACGACGCCCTTGCGCAGGCTCAGCAGCTCGAGGACGCAATATTCCTTTTTGGTGAGGGCCAGCGGCACCTCGGCCACGGAAGCGATTTGGGTATCGAGGTTGACCGTCAGCTTGCCGGTGCGGATTTCGGATTGCGCGTGGCCGTTGGCGCGGCGCACGACGGCTCTGACATGGGCGACCAGCTCGCGGTGATCGTAGGGCTTCGTCAGAAAGTCATCGGCGCCGAGACCGAGGCATCTCACTCTGAGGTCGATTTGCGCCGCGGCGGCGATGACCATGATAGGCGTCCGTACCCCGGCCGCGCGGAATTGCTGCACCAGTTCGCTGCCGGCGCCGCTCTGCGCGCTGAGATCGAGAATGATGATGTCGTGATCGTACAGCTTGCCGATGGCGACCCCGTCTTCGTCGAGGCCCGCGGTGTCGCAGATGAAATTCTGCGTCGCCAGGATCGTCTGGGCCCGCAGGGCGGCGGACACATCGTCGGCGACGATGAAAGCGCGCATTTTCATGGTCCTCTCGTTGGTTCGATCAAGGGAAACGACGCGGCGCAACCCACCCCGAGCGATGCGAACCGATCGGCTTGAAAGGTCGGGGAGGATGACGCCCGCGGCAAATCCCGTCGCCCCTTGAGATGGCTCGGCGGCCGGCCGTCAGCTTGATACCGTCGGCCAAAAGGTTGATATTTCCTGCCACCGAAGGGCATGGTGGGAGGATGTCGGAAGAGCCTGCGGAGGACGCGCAAGAAAACCCGTTTCTGCAAACGTCCGCGTTGGCGGCGCGCGAGGCTTTGTTGTTCCTCGACCGGAATAGGGTCGACGCCGAGCCGATCTTAACGCGTGCTGGCCTTTCGCGCGGTCAGCTGACGCTCCCGGATGCCAGGGTGGCGGTCGTCTCGCAATTCCGATTTCTCGAATACGCTTCGGCCGCGACGGCAGATCCGCTGCTCGGGATGCGCATCGCACAGCAAATGGACCTACGTGATGTTGGTGTCCTTTATTACCTAGCGGCTGCGTCGACGACGGTTGCCCAAGCGTTTCATAATCTTTCCCGATATTCGCGAGTCGTCAGCGAAGCAATATTGTTCGAACTCATCGATAAAAATGACGGCGTGGCGCTGACAATCATTCCAATGGGCCGATATGGCGAACCGCCGCCGCAATACTGCGAGTTTGTCGCGATGCTGATGGTGCGGGCGATGCGCGCCGTGACGAGCCGCAGATTGACGGCGTCGGAGGTCAACTTTTCCCATGCCCGCGACGTTTCTTTTGACGAGATCGCACAGCTGTTTGGCTGCAAGGTGGCGTTCGCGCGGAGCGAGCAAAGCGTGGTCTTTCCGCAGAGCGCGCTGCAGATCGCGATCATGTCGGCGGACGCCCGGCTGCTGGAGATCCTGAGCGCCCATGGCGACCATTTGCTCGCCGAGCGGCGCCACGCGACGGGGTTGCGCAACCTCGTCGAGCGCCAGCTGATCCGTATGCTTCCCGAGGGCCGGGTCCACGCCGCCATTGTCGCGCGACAGCTCGGCATGAGCCCGCGCTCGCTGACCCGGCGGCTGGCCGACGAACACACGTCCTTCAGCGACATCCTCGACAATTTGCGGCGGCAGCAGGCTCACCATCACCTCGCTGACGAGCGCATCTCGCTGCAACAGATCGCTTGGCTGCTCGGCTATTCGGAGATGGCGGCGTTCAATCACGCGTTCAAACGGTGGACCGGCACCTCGCCCAGCCGCGCGCGGCAGCGGCCGGCCGCCGCGGCCTCGCTGTGAGCGTCCTCGGCCGCGGCCGTCGCCGGCGTGTCCCGATCGCCCGCTGCCATACCGGAGCAAGAGCTTGAGTTTGACCGCCGGGAATACGCCGCAAGCGCTGTTCGCCGGGAAGGGCGCGTCGCCGTTTGGGCGGCGCCAGCGCCGCGCCCGCGGCCCGCGCCTGCCAGTGATCGCGGTGACCGGTTTTCTCGGCGCCGGCAAGACGACCTTGATCCGCGCCCTTCTCGCCCGTCCCGAAGGGGCCAACACCGCGATCGTCGTCAACGAGTTCGGTGAGATCGGCATCGATCAGGCGCTGTTGCGGTCGAGCAGCGACGTGACCGTGCTGCTCGGCAATGGCTGCTTGTGCTGCACTGTCCGCACCGACCTGCAGGAAACCCTGCGCGCCCTGTTCGCCGATCGCGCCCGCGGCGCGGTGCCGAGTTTCGAGCGGGTGATCATCGAGACCTCGGGCTTGGCCGATCCGGGCCCGGTGTTGCAAACCTTTGCCACCGACCGCGCCCTCGGCCGCGAATTCCATCTCCAGGCGCTGGTCGCCGTCGTCGATGCGGTCGCCGGCATCGGCAACATCGAGCATATGCCCGAGGCGCGGCAGCAGGTGGCGCTCGCCGACCGCATCGTTGTGACCAAGACCGATCTCGCCGACGCCGCGGCACTCGACCGCCTGACGGCGCTGCTCGCGGCGCTGAGCCCGGCCCCGCGCGCCATCGCCCGGAACGGTGCGGTCGAACCGGGCTTCCTGCTCGACGAGCCGCCGGCGCCGCGGCGCCCGTTCGAGCTCGGCGGCACCGCGCACACCCACGGTCTCGCCAGCTTCTCGCTGACGCTTGACGGAGCGATCCAGTGGGCCGCTTTCGAGCAGGCAATGGCGGTGCTGATGGCGTTGCGCGGCGCCGATCTGCTGCGCGTCAAGGGCATCGTCGCGGTCGCCGGATGCCGCGGCCCGGTCGTCGTCCACGCCGTGCAGCACCTCGCCCATCCGCCGGTCGAACTCGAAGACTGGCCCGATGCCGACCGTCGCTCGCGTCTGGTCTTTGTCACCCGCGGGCTGGCGCGCGGCCCGGTGGCGGAACTCTTTGCCGCAATCGGCGCGGTCGCCGCGCCCGCGACGCCGGAACAGCGCTGAGCATGGTGAGCAAAACCGCCGGTTTGCCGACGCTTCGCAACGCCGCGCCGGCTGTCGAATTAGTTTACATGGCAATAACCGCGGCCGATCTCGGGCCTGGACCCGGATAGGACGATTAACTCTCTAGAATCATTCATAAATATCGGCGCCACGAGGACTCGCGGCAATCCGCGCCGCTCGCGAGCCCCGAATACCGGCGTCGGAGAAACTTACACTCGATCCGGTGCTGCTTCCCGGCTTACGCTTAATTTGTTAACAATAACAATTAGTTATAATTTTGGCACGGGAGTTGCTCGGTTGACGGGGCGAGGAGGCGCTGCGCCACCCAGCGACCATTGTTCGGGAGTACATGATGAACCCAAAATCTGCAGCACTCGGGATGGCGGCCGCCGCGGCACTCGCCGGCGCTGCCCTTTCTGGACCGGCGTTCGCTGCGGCCTGTCCGACAGCCCCGGTCGCTACACTGTCGACCTATCTGACGGGCGGCGCCAATGCGACCTGCACGGTGCTCGACAAGACGTTCAGCTCTTTTACGTTCAACACGACTCCAGCGGGTTCGCCAACCGCAGGGGGTGTAAATGTGATCCCGATCGTCAGCCCGACAAACGAGCCCGGCGTTAAGTTTCAGGGCAATTTCAGCCGGGCCGCTGGGGTGACCGGCGACTTGGCGATTGGTTTCCACGTCACCGCCGGAGCCGGCTTTCTGATCACCGACGCGATCTTGACGCTGGTCGGCGCCACTACCGGTTCCGGGTCCTTCGATGACACCGAGGTCCTGAGATCAGGCGGCACCCTGGTCGCGTCGTTGAACGCGACCAACATCAATCTGGTTGCCAGCACCACTTTTGCCGGCGTCACGAGCCTGACCGTCACCGAGGATGTCGCATTGACCGGCGGCGAGAATTTGTCGCAGATCACCAAGCAGTTCTCAGAGACCCCGATAAGGACCCCGGAGCCGGCCTCCCTGGCGCTTCTCGGCGTCGGTCTTGGCGCTCTCGGCTTGGTCCGCCGGCGCAAGCGCAAGCAGTAACGCCTCCGATCGGCGGGCCGGCGGCGTCATCCTCGCTGCCGCCGGTCGATCGCGACACTAGTGTAAGAATTTCCGGCGGGTGCCGTCATGGCGACGGCACCCGCTTTTTGTGCGCGTACAATCGGCGAGCGGCGCTGACGCCACGCGGTGGCGAGCCGCGATCGAATCGATGACCGGGCGAAGGCTTACATCTTCGCGGCACCTCTCGCTGCGGCCGGTTTCCGGCTTGTCGAGAGACCGGGAGCCCGCCTTCCTTAACCATCTATGCCGGCCCGCCAAGGGAATTTGTTCGAAAGGCCGGGACGCTTCCAACGGCGTCGCTTGGCGGTTTCGCAGGATCGCACCGCCCGCTTGACCGAACGCCTCTCGCCGGTCGTGCCGACCGCCCGTCTCGGGTCCGGCCATGCGATCCGCTTGGTTTCGAGCGGGTTGTTTCAGCCGTAGCTCGGTCATAGCGCGACCGCTGGGAAGGCGTCGGGGTAATTTACATTGCCACCGGCCGTTTACTATTAACAAATACCGATTTCAATAGACTATGATAATGGCACGCTAATTGCTCCGTTATTTGCGAGAGCGGAGATAGTCTTCGCTAAATATTAACCGTTAATTCTAGGAGCGAGTGATGCGTGCAAAGTCTGCGGTGCTGGGGATTGCCGCCGCTGCGGCTCTCTCGAGCGCCGCGTTTTCCGGCCCGGCGCTCGCCGCGGCCTGTACGACGGCGCCGTTGTCGACCTATCTGTCGGGCGGCAGGAATGCGACCTGTACGGTGCTGGACAAGACATTCAGCGATTTCATCTATGCGTCGACGCCGCTCAACACCCCGACGGCGGCGTTGGTCAATGTGATCCCGGTGACGAGCCCGACGAACGAACCGGGGCTCACCTTTCAGGGCAATTTCAGCCGCTCCGCGAGCGTTGCGCCCACCACCGGCGACATTGACATCAGCTTTCACGTGGCGGCGGGGGCGGGGTTCAAGATCACCGACGCGGGCGTGACGTTGGTCGGCACCACGACCGGCGGCGGAACCGCGGGTTCGTTCAGCGACACCGAACTTCTGAGGAACGACGGTATGGAAATCGCGTCGCTCAACACGTCCAACACCAACCTGGTCGCCAGCACCACATTTGCCGGAGTGACGAGCGCCACTGTGGACGAGGACATTTTGCTGATCGGATACGAGGACCTCTCGCAGATCACCAAGCAATTCTCCGAGAACACGGTTCCGGAGCCGGCATCGATGGCGTTGCTCGGCGTTGGTCTCGGCGTCCTCGGTCTGGTCCGTCGGCGCAAGCGCGGTTCGTAAGACCGCCCGCTTCAGTTCTGCTGAAGCGCGGTTGCGCGGCGCCTTTGCCAGCGCCGGACGCCTCCCCGCGGCGCCGCCGCGGGCGCCGCGGATGACTCGGTCGCCCGCCGGCTGCGTCTCGTCGGCATCGATCCCGCGGCGACAATGCCGTGTTGCTGCGGCCATTGCTACCATCTAAGATTGTTTGCCGAGCACCGCGCGATCCGTGCTACCATTCGACCAACGGCGATTTGGCGTCTTACCCGAATGGCATCCCTCGAAGAGCAAAAGGCGGAGTGGCGGCGCGCCGAGGCATCGCACGATCTGCACGCCGCACACGCGCACGATCAGGCGGGACGGCGGGACCGCGCCGAAGCGCTGTACCGCAAAGTGCTGCAGAAGATTCCCGATCATCCCGATGCGTTGCACCTGCTCGGCGTCATCGCCCATCAGCGCGGACGGCAGGAACGCGCGGTCCAGCTGATCGAACGCGCGCTGGCGATCATGCCGGAATTCGCGCCCGCTCATCTGAACCTCGGCAACGCGTTGAAGGCCGCGGGCCGGCGCAGCGAAGCGTTGAACAGCTACCGCCGCGCCATCGAGCTAAAGCCTGATTATGCCGGTGCCTGGTGCAATCTCGCCGCCCTGCAGACCGAGCAAGGCCAATTGGAAGCGGCCCTGGCGAGCGCCGATCGCGCGATAGAGCTGGCGCCCGATTTCGCCGAAGCTTACGTCAACCGCGCGCAGGCGCTTCTCGGCCAACGCCGCTTTGCCGAGGTCGAGACGGCGCTGCGCCGCGCGCTCGCTTTGGCTCCGGAGCGGGTCGAGACCTATGGCGCGCTCGGCATGGCGCTCGCCGAACTCGGCCGGCTCGACGAGGCGTTGACCCTTCACCGGCAGGCCATCGCGCGGGCGCCCAAGAATGCCGAGCCGCATTACATGCTCGGGTTGACCCTGTTCGGGGCGCAGCAGCCGGAAGCGGCCGAGGCGGCCTTTCGCGACGCGCTCGCGCTCGACCCTCGGCTCGCAAGAGCCTGGCACTGCCTCGGTAACGCATTGGTCGCGCTCGGCCGGTTCGACGAAGCCTCGCCCTGCTTCCGGAAGGCGTTGGCAATCGACCCCGATCTTGCCGAAGCCAACGAGGTGCTGGCCCTCAACGGCGAGCAGGCCGCCGGCGATGCCGAACTCGACCATCTCGCGCGGCTGGCCGCCGACGGCGAGCGCCCACTTCTCGACCGGATCGCCGCCGGCTTTGCCGTCGCCGTCTTTCACGACAACGCCGATCGGCCGGAATCGGCGTTTGCCCATTTTTTCGAAGCCAACGCCTTGTGCCGCCAATTCCTCGCCGATGCCGGCGAACGCTTTGACGCCGACGCTTTCGCCCGCGAGATGGACGGACTGATCGAGCGTTGCACGCCCGGCCTCTTCGCCGCCGCCGCGGGGTTTGGCAACCCCTCCGCACAGCCGGTGTTTATCGTCGGCATGCCGCGTTCCGGCACCAGCCTCGTCGAGCAGATCGCAGCCAGCCATTCCCGCGTCTTTGGCATCGGCGAGCGACGCTACGTCTCACGCATTGCCGAGGTGCTGGCGGCCAATCGCGACAAGCCGTTCGCGGAATGGGATATGGATCTGGCACGCCGGCTCGCCGACGAACATGTCGGCCGGTTGCGGGCATTGGCCGGCGACGACGTGGTTCGGGTGACCGACAAGACCCCGGACAATATTTTCCATCTCGGCATCATCGCTGTGCTGTTCCCGCAGGCGCGCGTCATATTTTGCCGCCGCGAGGCGCGCGATACCTGCCTGTCCTGCTATCTGCTGCGGTTTGGCGAGGGCCATGCCTTTGCCTGCGATCTCGCCGATTGCGGGCGGCGCTATCTTGACACCGAGTTGCTGGCCGAGCATTGGCGGCGGGTGCTGCCGCTGCCGATGCTGACCATCGATTACGAGATGCTGGTCGGCGATCCGGAGCGCGAGAGCCGCCGGCTGATCGAATTTCTCGGCCTCGATTGGGAGCCGGCGTGCCTTGATTTCCACCGCACGCCGCGGCCGGTGTTTTCGGCCAGCGGCTGGGGGGTGCGGCAGCCGATCTATAGCCGCTCGGTTGGGCGCTGGCGGCGTTACGAGCGGCATCTCGGCCCGTTGTTCGAGGTGCTGGAGCGCTATCGCGACGCACCGCGCAACGGCGCGCAGCGCTGACCCAGGCTCACCGCACCGCCGGCAACGCTGGATAATCGGCGATGCGCGACACATCACTCGGCGCCAAGCAGGGTCCGGGCGGCTCCGCGCGGCGCGCGGCGGGAGTGGCTCGCACCTTCCGCGCCGGTCTCGCCCACCATCAACAGGGACGGCTGGCGCGCGCCGAGACGCTCTATCGCCGGGCGCTGGCCAAGGATCCCGGCCACGCCGACGCGCTGCATCTGCTCGGCGTCGTCGCCTATCAATGCGGGCGCCACGGCGTCGCGCTGGCGCTGATCGAACGCGCCCTGCCGGCGCTCGGCGAACTGCCCGACGCCCATTTGAACCACGGCAACGCGCTGCTGGCGGCCGGCCGCAGCGACGCGGCGGCGGCGAGCTTTCGCCGGGCGATTGCGCTGCGGCCCGATTACGGCATGGCTCACAACAATTTGGCGCGCGCGCTGTTCGCGCTGGGCGACTACCCCGCGGCGCTCGAAAGCGCGCGCCGCGCCACCGCGCTGATCCCGGATTTTGCCGGCGCGCAGGTCAACTTGGCGGCGGCGCTGTTTGCCCTCGACCGCCACGCCGAGGCCGAGGCGCCGTTGCGCCGGGCATTGGGTTTGACCCCGGAGCATGCCGGGCTTTATCGCGACCTCGCCAAAGCCCTCGAAAAACAGGGCAAGTTGGACGAGGCGCTCGACAGCTGCCGGCGGGCGGTGGCGCTCGCGGCGCAAGATGCCGTGGCGCACTTCGATCTCGGGCGCCTGGCGCGCGCGGCGCGGCGGCCCGACGAAGCATTGGCGAGCTATCGCGAGGCTGTCCGCCTGCGGCCGGATTTTGCCGAGGCCCACAACAATCTCGGCAATGTGCTGAAAGAAATGGGCGAACCCGAACAGGCGATCGCCAGCTACCGGCAGGCGCTGGCGCTGGCGCCCGACGATGCCGCCGCCCACAACAACCTGGGCAGCGCGCTCTACGGGCGCACGCGGCTCGACGAGGCGGTGGCGAGCTTTCGCCGGGCGATCGAACTGCGGCCGGACTTTGCGGCGGCCCATCACAATCTCGCCAACACGCTCGACTTTCAAGGGCGGCTTGACGAGGCCATGGCGTCGTTTGCGCGGGCCATTGCCCTGCAGCCCGCTTATGCCAGCGCCGATTGGTTTCATGCGCGCAAGCGGCTGTGGGATTGGGCCAACTATCGCGATGACGAAGCCCGCATTCGCGGCCGGAGCGATACCCATCCGTTCATGTCGCTGGCGATGTCGTCGACCCCGGCCGAGCAGCTCGACTGCGGGCGGCGTGCCGCCGCCAAGGCCGCGGTCCCGGCGAGCGCCACGCTGCCGCCGCGCCAGCCGTCGCCCGGCGGGCGAATCCGCATCGGCTATCTTTCGGCGGATTTTAACTCGCATGCGGTGGCCTTTTTGATCGCCGGACTGATCGAGCATCATGACCGCAGCGATTTCGACGTGGTCGGCTATTCGCTAGGTCGGAACGACGGCAGCGAAATCCGCACCCGTCTCGTTGCCGCCTTCGATCGCTTTGTCGACCTGACGGCCGATACCGACGGCGACGCGGCGCGCGGCATTCATCACGACGCGGTCGATATTCTGATCGATCTCAATGCCCACACCCGCGGCGGCCGCCCTGGCATCCTCGCCCGGCGCCCGGCGCCGATCCAGGTCAACTATCTGGGCTATCCGGGCACGATGGGGGCCGATTTTATCGACTACATCATTGTCGATCGGTTTGTCGTGCCGGCCGACCAACAGCCGTTTTTTAGCGAGCGGCTGGTCCATCTGCCGGACTGCTACCAGTCCAACGACGACAAGCGGGCGCTTGCCTCCTACACCCCCTCGCGCGGCGAATGCGGTCTGCCCGCCGACGGCTTTGTGTTTTGCTGCTTCAACAACGCCTACAAGATCACCCCCGATTTTTTCGACATCTGGATGCGCCTGCTGCACGCGGTGCCGGGAAGCGTGCTGTGGCTGCTGGGTGCTCACCCCGCGGGCTGCGTCAACCTGGAAGACGAGGCCGCGGCGCGCGGCGTCGCGCCCGACCGGCTGGTCTTTGCGCCGCGCATGCCTTTGGGTGAGCATCTGGTCCGCCATCGCCTCGCCGATTTGTTTCTCGACACGCTGCCGTACAATGCCCACACCACCGCGAGCGACGCGCTGTGGGTGGGATTGCCGCTCGTCACCTGCGTCGGCGATACTTTTGCCGGCCGCGTCGCCGGCAGCCTGTTGCGGGCGGTGGGGCTGCCCGAACTCGCGACC
>DATMKU010000124.1:0-11946 GCA_035570935.1 Allostellaceae bacterium | reverse complement strand
TCTCGGCATCGGTCAAGGTGTGGTCAACGGGCTGCAGGCGGATCGTGATGGCGAGCGATTTTTTGCCCGGCGGCAAACCGGCGCCCTCGTACACATCGAACAGGCGGATTTCCGCGACGAGCTTGCGATCGACACCGCGGGCGGCGCGCAGCAGAGTTTCGGCCGGCAGGTCGCGATCGACGACAAAGGCGAAATCGCGCTCGATCGGCTGAAACACCGATAATTGCGGAGCCGGCTTGGCGTGGGCCGCGCGCGGCTCGGGGACGGCGTCGAGAAAGACCTCAAAACCGGCGATCGGGGCGCGGGCGTCGAATGCCTCGATGACCGCCGGATGCAATTCGCCAAACGCCCCCAACACCGTCGGCCCGAGCCGCAGCAATCCGGCGCGGCCGGGGTGGAACCAAGCCGGCGGTTCGGCGGCGACCTGGACGGCCGGCGCGCCCATCGCCGCGAGCGCCGCGAGCGCGTCGGCCTTGACCTGGTAAAGATCGACCGGATGCGCCGGCTCGCGCCAGTTCTTGGCATCCGTCTGGCCGGCGCGCAACCCTGCCGCGGCCAGCACTTGGCCCTCCGGCGTGTCGTCGCGATAGAGCGGCCCCAATTCGAACAATGCGGCGTCGGGATGGCCGCGATCGGCGTTGCGCCGTATTGCCGCGACGAGCCCGGCCAATAATGACGGCCGCATCGCGTCGAGATCGGCGCTGATCGGGTTGACGAGCCGCAGCTCGGGCTTGGCGCCACCGAACAGCTCGGCCTCGCGCGCCGAGATGAATGAAAACGTCACCGCCTCGACGAGCCCGCGCGCGGCAAGCGCGCGGCGCACAAGTTCGGAGCGGCGCCGAGCCGGCACCAATGCCGGGCGCGGCAACGGCGCCTCGCGCGGCAACGGCGCCGCCGGGATAAGGTCGTAGCCCTTGACCCGCAGTACTTCCTCGACGAGATCGGCCTCGCCCTCGATGTCGCCGCGCCACGAGGGCGGCTCGACCGACAGATCGCCCGCTCGCAGCGGCTCGACCGCGCAGCCGAGGGCGCGCAGGATCGCGGCACTTTCCTCAGCCGGCACATCGAGACCGCCGAGGCTCGCCGGGCGCTCGGCGCGCAGCACATAGCGGCGCCGCCAATCGGGCGCGACGCCGGCGGCGACGATTTCCGACGCCTCGCCGCCGCACAATTCGAGCATCAGCCGGGTCGCGATTTCGAGCCCGTCGCCGACAAAGGCCGGGTCGAGCCCGCGCTCGAAGCGATAACGCGCGTCGCTCGATATGTTCAATCGGCGGCCGGTGGCGGCGGTGCGCACCGGATCGAACAATGCCGCCTCGATGAACACTTCGGTCGTGGCGTCGGTGCAGCCGGTCGCCTCGCCGCCGATGACCCCGCCGAGGCTCTGCACCCCGCCGCGGTCGGCGATCACCGTTACCTCGGGGTCGAGCCCGTATTCCTGACCGTCGAGCGCGAGCAGGGTTTCGCCGTCGCGCGCCAGGCGCACGGTCAGATCGCCCTGAAGTCGCCCGGCATCGAAGACATGCAATGGCCGGTTCAAGTCGAAGGTCAGAAAATTGGTGATGTCGACCAGGGACGAGATCGGGCGCAGCCCGATCGCCTCCAACCGACGCCGCAGCCAATCAGGGCTCGGCCCGTTTTGCAGCCGGCGGAGATGGCGTCCGAGAAACAGCGGACAGGCGGAACGGTCCTCGATCGCGATGCCGATCGCGGACCGGAAACGGCCGGGCACCGGGGTCGTGTCGAGCGGCTTCAACCGGCCGAGGCCGGAGGCGGCGAGATCGCGGGCGATGCCACGCACACCGAGGCAATCAGCCCGGTTTGGCGTCACCTTGATGTCGATGACCGCATCACCGAGCCCCAGGAGGTCGGCATATTTCGCCCCGACCGGCACGTCCGGCGCCACCTCGATGATGCCGTCGTGGTCGTCGCCGAGCCCCAACTCGGCTGTCGAGCACAGCATGCCGCGCGAGGCGACGCCGCGGATGATGCTTTCCTTCAGCACCGCGCCGGTGCGCGGGATGACCGTCCCCGCGGGGGCAAAGACGCCTTTCATCCCGGCCCGCGCGTTGGGCGCGCCGCACACCACCTGGACCTGGTCATGGCCGGTTTCGACGACGCAAACCTTAAGGCGATCGGCGTTCGGATGGCGCTCGGCCGAGACGACCGAGGCAACGATGAAGGGTTCGAGTGCCGCAGCCCGGTTTTGCACCGATTCGACGTCGTGGCCGAGCATGACCAGGCGCCCGACGATCTCGGCGAGCGGCGCATCGCAGTCGAGGTGGGTTCTCAGCCAATCGAGCGTCGTCCTCATGCAGCGCCCGCCCCGGTCAGCGGCCCGCGCACCAGCGAGGGGATGTCGAGCGGCAGGAAGCCGTAATGGCGCAGCCAGCGCAGATCGGAATCATAAAAGGTCCGCAGATCGGGGATGCCGTATTTAAGCATCGCCACCCGCTCGATCCCCATGCCAAAGGCGAAACCCTGATACTGCGCGGGATCGATGCCGCAGTTTTGCAGCACCTTGGGATGCACCATGCCGCTGCCGAGGATTTCAAGCCAGTCGCCGCCGGCGCCGATTTCGAGCCGGCCGCCCTGCCGCGAGCAGCCGATATCGACCTCTGCCGAAGGCTCGGTAAACGGGAAATAGCTCGGCCGGAAGCGCACCGGCAGATCGTCAAGCCCGAAATAGGCGCGGCAGAATTCGATCAGACAGCCCTTCAGATGGCCCATATGGGTCGAGCGGTCGATGACCAGCCCCTCGACCTGGTGGAACATCGGCGAGTGGGTCGCGTCATGGTCGGCACGAAAGGTGCGCCCCGGCACGATGATCCGGATCGGCGGCTGCTGCGCCAGCATTGTACGGATCTGCACCGGCGAGGTGTGCGTGCGCAGAACGAGGCGGGAGCCGTCGGCGGCGGCCCCGAGCGTCGTCCCGCGATTGCTCTGTCGTCCGAGCCGCGGGGGAAGATAGAAGGTGTCATGCTCCTGGCGCGCCGGATGCTCGGGCGGGATGTTGAGCGCGGTGAAATTATAGAAATCCTCTTCGATATGCGGCCCCTCGGCGACGACAAACCCCATCTCGCCAAAGATCGCGACGATCTCGTCGATGGTTTGGCTGATCGGGTGGATGCGGCCCTCGCCGGCAAACGGCACCGGCAGGGTGACATCGGCACGCTCGGCGGCGAGCCGCTGTTCGAGTGCCGCTCGGCCGAGTTCGGCGGCACGCGTGCTAATCGCGTCCGTAAGCCAGTCCTTCGCAATATTGAGCGCATTCCCCCACAGCGGCCGCTCCTCCGGCGCAATCCGCCCGAGGCCACGCATAAAGAGGCTGAGGGAGCCGCGGCGCCCGAGGTATTTGATGCGCACTAGGTCGAGCGCTTCGGGCGATAACGACGCCTCGATTTCCGCCGTTGCAGCTTCTGTCAAGCGATTCAAATCGTCCAACACCAATTCACGCGGATCTTGCATTGACGCGTTCTCCTCTTTCCTCCGCGCATAATAAAAAAGGGCCGTCCGACACGGCCCCTTTGCAGCTCTGACACTACTTCGGCGCCGGAACCTCAACACATTCGCCGGCCGATAAATCGCCCCTTGTTGCCATACCGGCGGAGGCCGGTACCCATGGCCGAAATGGGTCCGGACCTTCGTCGGGATGATAAGCAGGGTGGTTGCGGTGATCTCTTCATATCGGCGTAGGGTTCAGGCCGCCGCTGCGGTCGGTGCGGTAACCCAGCGCCGAGCGCGCCGTCGTGACGATCGCGGCGAACGCTTCCGGCTCGCGGATCGCGATGTCGGAGAGGATCTTGCGATCGAGGTCGAGGCCGGCGAGCTTGATCCCGTGCATGAATTGCGAATAGGTCAGCCCGTGCTCGCGCACGCCGGCGTTGATCCGCTGGATCCACAGCGCACGAAAATCGCGCTTTTTGTTGCGGCGGTCGCGATAGGCGTATTGCAGCCCCTTTTCGACCTTTTCGATCGCGATGCGATAAGCGGTCGAACCCCGCCCGCGATAGCCTTTGGCGAGTTCGAGGATCTTTTTGTGACGGGCGTGGGTCGTCACCCCGCGTTTGACGCGCGCCACGGCTCAACCCCGCAGATAAGGCATGTAGGTCAGGACGAGATTGCTGTCGCCCTTTTCCATCGTCGTTGTGCCGCGCCGCTTGCGCTTGCCTTGCATGGGCTTGCTGATCAGCCGATGGCGCTTGTAGGCGTAATTGTGCTTGATCTTGCCGGTGCCGGTGCGGCCGAACCGCTTTTTGGCGCCGCTCTTGGTTTTAAGCTTGGGCATCCCACAATCCTGATCGGAAGCCGGCGGCGGGGCATAATGCACCCGCGCGGGCCTTCGCCCGTTTCGAGCCGCGCGTTATAGCGGCGCCCTCCACCCAAAGCAAGCGGGCGCCGGCTACGACACACAGCCTCTATTTCGGCGACATGACCATCGTCATCTGCCGGCCTTCCATGCGCGGCATCTGCTCGACCTTGGCGATTTCCTGCAAATTGTCGCGGACCCGCACCAAGACGTCCATGCCCAGCTCCTGATGCGCCAGCTCGCGCCCGCGGAACCGCATCGTCACCTTGACCTTGTCGCCTTCCTCGAGAAATTTGGTCATGCTGCGCATCTTGACGTCGTAATCGTGATCGTCGATGCTTGGGCGCAGCTTGATCTCCTTGACTTCGATAATCTTCTGCTTTTTGCGCGCCTCGTTCTTTTTCTTTTGTTCTTCATACTTGTATTTACCGAAGTCGAGCATCTTGCAGACCGGCGGGTCGGCATTGGGCGCTATCTCGACGAGGTCGAAACCGGCATCTGCGGCCATTGCGAGAGCTTCGTTGCGTCCCACCACTCCGACCATGTTGCCGCGATCATCGACCAGGCGTACCCGCGGCACGCCGATCTCGTCGTTGATCCGAGGCCCTTCGCGGGTCGGGGCGAGGTTCATTGGTGGTCTGGGTATCTATGTTCTCCTCTTTGTCGGTCGGGGCGCGCCGTCCCGGCTTGACAGGCCTTTTAGGGCAACGACGGGATCGCGGCCTCCTGCGACAATCTAGCAACCGCTTCGTCGAGCGCAAGAGCTTCCTGGTCGTTGCCGCCGAGCCGGCGCAACGCGACCGAGCGGTTTGCCGCCTCGCGCCGCCCGACAACCAGCATGAGCGGGACCTTGGCGAGGCTGTGCTCGCGCACCTTATAGGCGATTTTCTCATTGCCGATATCGGACACGGCGCGCAGGCCGGCGGCGGCGCAGGCGCGGGCGACCTCGGCGGCATAATCCGCCGCCTCCGAGATGATCGAGGCGACGACGACCTGCACCGGCGCCAGCCACAGCGGGAAGCGGCCGGCGTAATGTTCGATCAATATGCCGATAAAGCGCTCGACCGAGCCCAAAATCGCGCGATGCAGCATGACCGGCACGTGGCGCCCGCCATCCTCGCCGACATAGGAGGCGCCGAGCCGCTGCGGCATCTCGTAATCAAGCTGCAGGGTACCGCACTGCCAGTCACGGCCAAGCGCGTCGCGTAATACAAATTCGAGCTTGGGACCGTAGAAAGCGCCCTCGCCGGGGTTGAGCGTGTAGGCGAGGCCGGCACCCTCTACCGCGTCCTGCAAGCGCTTTTCCGCGAGATCCCATAGCCAGTCGCTGCCGACCCGCTTGGGTGGCCGGGTGGCGAGTTTGACCGCCACATCATCAAAGCCGAAATCGTGGTAGACCGACATCAGCAATCGGCAGAAGGCGTTCGCCTCCTCTCCCACGTGCTCGTCGCCGCAGAAGATGTGCGCGTCGTCCTGGGTGAACGCGCGCACCCGCATGATCCCATGCAATGCGCCCGAAGGTTCGTTGCGGTGGCAGCTGCCGAACTCGGCAAGCCGCATCGGCAATTCCCGATAGCTGCGCAACCGGTTGCGGAAGATCAGCACGTGACCGGGACAGTTCATCGGCTTGACCGCCAAAACCCGGTCGTCGCGGCTTTCGGCAATGAACATGTTCTCGCGGAAGTTCTCCCAATGCCCGGAAGCCTCCCACAGGCTGCGATCGAGCAATTGCGGGGCCTTGACCTCCTGATAGGCGGCGGCCTCCAGCCGGCCGCGCATGTAGTTCTCGATAATGCGGAACAGCGTCCAGCCTTTGGGGTGCCAGAACACGCTGCCGACCGCTTCCTCGCCCAAATGGAACAGGTCGAGTTCGCGGCCAATCCGGCGATGGTCGCGGCGCTCGGCTTCTTCGAGGCGGAAAAGGTATTGGTCGAGCTCTTTCTGGGTCGCCCAGGCGGTGCCGTAGACGCGCTGCAATTGCGCATTCTTCGCGTCGCCGCGCCAATAGGCGCCGGCAACGTTCATCAACTTGAACGCCTGGCCGAGATGGCCGGTCGAGGGGAGATGCGGGCCGACGCAGAGATCGACGAAATCGCCTTGGCGGTAGAGGCTGATCTCCTCGCCGCCCGGGATCTCGGCGATGTATTCGGCCTTATAGCGCTCGCCGATACCGGCGAAAAATGCGACTGCGGCGTCGCGGTCCCACACCTCGCGGGTGATCTTCTCGTCACGGCGCACGATTTCACGCATCCGCGCCTCGATCCTTTCGAGGTCCTCGGGCGTAAACGGCTCGGCGCGGGCGAAATCGTAGTAGAACCCGGTGTCGGTTGAGGGACCGAAGGTGACCTGGGTCTCGGGATAGAGTTCCTTGACCGCTTCGGCCATCACGTGCGCCGCGTCGTGGCGCAAAATCTCCAACCCCTCGGGGGTATCGCGGGTGATGATCGCCAGCGCGGCGTCGTGATCAATCATGGTGGCGAGATCGCGCAGTTTCCCCCCGACCCGCACGGCGATCGCCGCCTTGGCCAACCCCGGCCCGATCGCAGCGGCGATCTCGGCGCCAGTGACCGGCCCCGGAAACTCGCGGCGCGCGCCGTCGGGCAAAGTCACGACAATCGCCTCCGGGCGGGCCGAACTTTGCACCGCTGAGACGGCGGCCTCCCGCGGTTCCATCCGCCCGTAAATTATCTCATCGTGGCTATTCATGTCAGTGCGAACCTGCGTACGTCCTCCGAGATGTCATCTTCTCGGATCGGACCAACCAGCTTGAACCCAATCCTTTAAATCGCAGCAACCGCCGCAGCGGGCAAGTCCCGGCTCGCTTTGGATCGCGCGCCACCGTTCTGCCGGGTGCGGGCTTGACGACAGCCAAGCAGCGGCATAATAGGATTGCGACTTATTCGCATATCCAGAACCGCCGCCAAAGGAGCCATGTCCATGACGTTTGGTAACCGGGGTTTGTCGGTCCGAAGGATCGCCCCGCCCGCGGGATTGCTGATCACCGTACTGATCTCGGGCGGCTTGGCGCCGGCGGCGGAAAATGCCGGGATGCTCGGCGCGATCCATCGCCACATCACCCGGACCACGACGGTGACCGAAAACGGCGATCTCAACCCCTACGCGGTCGTCGTCGCTCCGGTCTCCGCCGGCAAGATCCAGCAGGGCGACGTGCTGGTCGACAACTTCAACGACCTCAGCAATCTACAGGGTACCGGCACGACGATCATCGACTACAACCCGGCGACGCGAAGGACGAGCCTCTTCGCCAAATTGCCGCGGAAACTTGCCCAATGTCCGGGCGGCGTCGGTCTGACCACGGCGATGACGATGCTGAAGAGCGGCTGGATCATTGTCGGCAGCACGCCGAGCATCGATGGCACGACCCGCACCAAGGGCGATGGCTGCCTCTTGGCGTTGAATGCCGCAGGCCAGCTCGGCGCGGTGTGGGCAGGGCCGAACATCAACGGGCCCTGGGGCAATATGGCGACTGTCGACAACGGCTCCGCCGCCACCTTGTTCGTCAGCATGGCCGGCTTCGGGGTTCCCGGTCCCGAGGTGCGCGACCCGACGACCGGATATCCACCGGTCGTCAACAAGGCGACGGTGTTGCGCCTCCAGCTCTCCATTCCGCCGGGCCAACCGCCGCAGATCAGCGATCAGGCGGTCGTCGCCAACGGCTTTGGCCAGATGGCGAACCGGGACGCCTTTCTCGTCGGTCCGACCGGCCTGGCACTCGCCCCGGATAACACGCTGTACGTGTCGGACGCGGTCGGCAACCGGATCGTCGCCATCTCCGATGCGACAACACGCACGACCAGCGCCGGCACCGGCCGCGCCGTGACCGAGGGCGGGCTGTTGCAGCGGCCGCTCGCCTTGATCCTGACTGCCGATGGTCATCTCTTGGCGTGCAATGCGCTGAACGGGCAGGTCGTCGAAATCGACCTCAAAAGCGGACAACAGCTTTACGCGCAGTGGGTCGACATCAACCAGGCGCAATCCCCGCCCGGCAACGGCGATCTGTTCGGGATGGCGCTGACCCCAGACGGAAAAGGCTTTTATTACGTCGAAGACGATATGAACACGCTGGTCGAGGCGACGCGGTGAAACCGCAAGACAAAGCGGGCCCGACGCGCCGCGGCCTGGTCCGCGCCGCCGCGGGTCTAGCGGCGGCGGGTGCCGCGCTTCGTGTCGGCGGCGCCGCCGAAGCCGTGGCGGCGGCAAAGGAAGGCGGCCCGAACGCGCCCGCGATCGAGCCGTTCTGGGGCGAGCATCAGGGCGGCATCACGACGCCGGCGCAGGGCCACAGCTATTTTGCAGCGCTCGACCTCGAGACCAACAAGCGCGACGATGTGATCGGGATGCTGCGGGCATGGACCGCGGCGGCGGCCCACCTGGCCGCCGGTCAGACCGCGGCGCCGATCGGGCAGGATGTGACGATACCCGGCCCCGACACCGGCGAGGCGCTCGGCCTGCCGGCAGCACGGCTGACGCTGACCTTCGGATTCGGCGGCGGGCTGTTCATCAGGGACGGCAAGGACCGCTACGGGCTGGCGGCGCACAGGCCGCCGGCGCTGGTCGATCTGCCGCGGTTCAATGGCGACCAGTTGGCCGACACCCGCACCGGCGGCGATCTGTCGATCCAGGCCTGCGCCGACGATCCGCAGGTCGCGTTTCACGCCGTGCGCCAACTGGCGCGGCTCGCCTATGGCGCGGCACAGGTGCGCTGGACACAGACGGGTTTTATGACCCAGCCCGACGGCGGCGGGACAGCGCGCAATTTAATGGGGTTCAAGGACGGCACCAGCAATCCCTCGGCGGCGGACCCCAAGGCGATGGCGCAATTCGTCTGGGTCGGCGACGAAGGCCCGGACTGGCTGCGCGGCGGCAGCTACGTCGTGGCCCGCCGCATCCGGGTGGCGCTCGAGCATTGGGACCGGATGAAGGTCGCGTTTCAGGAGCAGACTTTCGGGCGCCACAAATATTCGGGCGCGCCATTGGGCGGGAAGGGCGAGTTCGACCCGCTCGACCTCGGCGCCAATGACGAGGACGGCAATCCGGTCGTTCCCGACAGCGCCCATGTCCGGCTCGCCGCCGCCGCGAGTAACGGCGGGGCCCAGATCCTGCGCCGGCCCTATTCCTACAATGACGGGGTGGATTTCACCGCCGAGCGCTGGCCGCCCTGGCGCCAGGGAATGGAATACGATGCCGGCCTGTTCTTTATCTGCTATCAGCGCGACCCGCGCACCGGCTTTATCAAGATTTTCGACAATATGTCAAAGTTCGACATGCTGAATCAGTTCGCGACCCATACCGGCGGCGGACTGTTCGCCTGCCCCGGCGGGATCGCCAAAGGCGAATTCATTGGCCAGCGCCTGTTCGACGCGGGGTGACCCACGACGAAGCTCGACGCAGCTGCGATGGACGAATTGTTGACATCCGTGCTCGTACGATATTAACACCCAACCGGTACAATATGGTAAGCGTGTGGTCGTCCTCGATTGAGCAGCTGATTTAAGAGATCATATTAGATGGCCAAGAATGCACCATTGGAGTGGACGGCTGATAAAATCGCAGGACTAACCGTCGATCAGGTGAAGACTCTTCGCGACAATGCGGCGCAGCGTAAGGTGCAAACAACTGTTGATTTGTGCGACGCCGATCTGGCCCGGCGGCGCTTTCCCCCAGGGAGAGCGGGCAACTCCTTCAAACAGATCCACACTGGTGAACCCGTGCAAGGTTTTCATTTTGTGTGCCCCAGTGAGAAAGGGATCACGAGAAATCCAGATGGGACCGTTTGGACAGGAACCTGGGTAGTCGACAAAAATCACGCCGAACGCGCGGTTAGGATCGGAGCGTATCTCGCGTTACATACAGCAAAGTCTAAACCATCCTATTTGCAAGGGGTGATAAGAGACTGGCGGGTTGAAAAGCGTGAGCCGGAGTATGCTGAAGGCCAAATTGCTAAAACGAAGTTTGGCATCGACTTTCTGATCGAACTCACGGATTGCCCTGTTGAATGGCATGGGGATGGGGCCGGAGAGAAAGGATATTTTTACAGCAACTGCAATCGCGAGAGCATTCAGCTGAACAGCACCGCTGCAGCTCAACAGAGATAAAAAATGTCACGGACGTTGGCCCAGCTGGCGTTGTCCTAGGCGCCGGCGCGGGCGTCTTCGAGGATCATCGCCGACGCCTTTTCGCCGATCATGATCGTCGGCGCGTTGGTGTTGCCGGCCGGGACTGACGGCATCACCGAGGCGTCGACCACGCGCTGACCCCCAACTCCGCGCACCTTGAGCCACGGGTCGAGCACCGCCGCTTCGTCGGCGCCCATGCGGCGGGTGCCGACCCGAGCTGCTGCCGCCCAAGACCTTGCCGCGCGGCTGGTAGAGGGTGGGGCCTTCCAATTCCGGTTCGGGCTCGCTCTCGCACATCCAGTTGACGCGAGATCGGCGAACAGCCGGGCATAGCCCATTGGCACATGGATCCAGAATTTGCGGTCGCTGACGCCGGCCTCCGGTAGCAGCACGCGATCGCGGCCGGATTGGCTGAGCCGCGCGGCGACAACGCACCCCGCCGATCCGGCGCCGGTCACGATGTAGTCGAAAGTGCTTGCGTCGGTTGTCATCCCCACCCCTTTCGCTTTTACGCCCGCAGGGCTTCACGCGCCGTCGCGGCGCCGGCGATGTCGGGAAACAGCAGCTCTTCATAAACCGCGATGGTTTTCGCGCACATCTGCTCGCGGGTGAAATGCTCGGCGACATGCGCCATCGCGCGCCGCGCCAGCAGAGAGCGGTCGGCCGGCGCCAGCGACAAGGCCGCAGCGATGGCCGCGCCCAGCGCGACGGGGTCGTTCGGCGGGACCAGCCAGCCGGTGACGCCCGGCACGATCGTCTCGCGCGCGCCGCCGTGATCGGTGGCGACGACCGGCCGGCCCATCGCCTGCGCCTCGACGATGATCCGGCCAAAGCCTTCGGGGTCGGTCGAGGCCGAGACCACGACATCGGCCAGCATGTAGGCGGCCGGCATGTCGTGGCAGTCCTCGACGATGCGAAACAGCGCACTGAGATGGTGGCGCTCGACCGCCGCTTCGAGCTCGCGGCGAAAGCCGGGCCGCTGCTCGGCGCCGACCATCAAGCAAAATAGGTCGCGCCGGCCGAGGGCGGCGATCGCCGCGACAAAATCGAGACCGCCCTTCCAGCGGGTCAACCGTCCGGGCAGCATCACGACCGGCACACCGTCAGGCACTCGCCATTGCCGGGAGAGGCTCGCCATGCGCGCGCCGGTGACATGCCGCGGATCGAAAATGGCGAGATCGACGCCGCGCGGGATCGTGCGCAGCCGGTCGCCATCGACGCCATAGACGCTGACAACGTGGTCGGCGACGAAATCGGAGATCGCGATGACCCGGTCGCCCTTCGCCATGACCGAATTGTAGCGGTGCTTGAGCCGCGAGCCGAGGCCATAGGCGTTGTGAAAGGTCGTCACAAAATGGCGCCCGGTGGCGCGCGCCGCGGCCCACGCGCTCCATGCCGGGGCGCGGCTTCGCGCATGGACGATGTCGATGTCGAGATCGCGGATCACGCGGGCCAGCGCCCCGACGTTGCGGCGCATGACCCATGGGTTTTTCGACGCCA
>DATMKU010000123.1:0-2321 GCA_035570935.1 Allostellaceae bacterium | reverse complement strand
AATAAAGCGGACGACGGTCAGGATGACGGCGCCCCAGATCCCGATCGACGCGTAGCCCGGGACAAAACCGACGGCGAAGGTCGAGAGGCCGGTCAACAGCAGGGTTGCGATCAGCGTCACTTTGCGGCCGATGCGGTCCCCGAAATGACCGAACAATGCCGCGCCGACCGGGCGGGCGACAAAGCCGACGGCGTAGATGCCGAACGCCTGCAAGGTGCCGGCGAGCGGTTCCGATGACGGGAAATACAATTTCGCGAAGACGAGCGGGGCGACAATGACGTAGAGCAGGAAGTCGTACGCCTCGATGATCGTGCCGACGGTGCCGGCGATGATCGCGCGGCGCAGTTGCCGGGCATGCTCGGCCTCGGAAAGCGAACCCGCGACGATTGCACTCTGCGCCATCTTTTTTCCTCCCGGTTCTGTGGCGGCCCTTAAGAGCCTTTTCCGCCGCCACCGGCACGCACGCCGGCCACGGTGGGCTTTTTGTTGATGTCAGTTTTAGCGGAGCCGGCCGCGAATGAAAACCATCCTGTGCCGCTCGGCCGGCGTCGAGGGCTGGCGAACTACGCGGTCGCCGGCTCGATTACGGCGGGGTCGTGGTCGAAGAGCCAGCGCAGCGCTTCGGGCGAGCGATCGCCGGCCCGCGCCCATTCGGCGTCGCGCGCCTGCTGCTCGGGGCCGTCCGGCATGTGATAGCGATATTTGTTGGCGCGCGACATCCGCTGCAGCCGGGTGACGCGCGGCAGCCGCAGCCGCTCGTAATGTTTGAGGGCCGCGGCCGGATCGTCGGCGCCGGCGGCGAGACAGGCGGCGAGGGCGGCGCCGTCCTCGATCGCCTGGGCCGCACCTTGGCCCATAAATGGGTACATCGGATGGCACGCGTCGCCGAGCAGGGTCGTACGCCCGACCGACCAGCGCTGAAGCGGATCGCGGTCGAACAACGCCCAGATAAAGCAGGTTTCGGCCGCGGCGATGATCCGCCGGATTTGCGAGTGCCAGCCTTCGAACGCGGCGAGTGCGCGCTCGATCGTGGCGCGGTCGGTCCAGTCCTCGCGGTTCCAGGTGTCGTGCTCGGTCCAGCCGACAAAATTGAGGAGCCGCCCGCGCGAGATAAAGTAATGCACGAGATGCGCGCCCGGCCCGACCCAGGATTGCGAGCCGAGTTCGAGGCCGAGATCGGCGACATCCCCGGCCGGCGCCAGCCCGCGATAGGCGACGCAGCCGGCGAAGCGCGGCTCCTCCTCGCCGAAGAGCGCCGCGCGCACCGTCGAATGGATGCCGTCGGCGCCAACCAGCACATCGGCTTTGATGCGCGCGCCGTTTTCGAACCAGGCTTCGGCGCCGTCGCGGTGATCTGAGAGCCCGACAAGGCGGTGGCCGAGGTGGATATGCTCGGCCGGGAAGCCCGCGGCGATGACTGCCAACAGATCGGCGCGGTGGATCGTCAAGTGCGGCGCGCCGTAGAGCTGTTCGCAGAGCGGATTGAGCGCGGCGCGCTGCAGGGTTCGCCCGTCCTGCCAGCGGCGCTGGTGGCTGCCGATCGGGCGCACGCCCTCGCGGTCGAGCCCCTCGCCGAGGCCGAGCCGGTAGAGGATGCGCGCCGCGTTCGGTCCCATGTTGATGCCGCCGCCGATTTCGGTCAGCTCGGGCGCCTGCTCGTAGACATCGACCGCGAAGCCGGCCCGTCGCAGCGCGACAGCGGCGCTGAGCCCGCCGATGCCGCCGCCGATCACCGCGATCTTAAGGGGAGCGGCGGTCATCCTGACATACCGCTCAATTCAGATGGTGGGGCGCAGCCCTGGATCGTCCGTGCCCGGACTTGTTCCGGGCATCCACGGAAACCGGCGGGCGCTGTGCCGATGTCGCGTGGACGGCCGGGCCAAGCCCGGCCAAGACGAGCAAGCGTGCGTTCGCGCTTACCATCCGAAGGCCATCAAGGGCTTTTCGCGGTCTGCCAATGGGCGAGCGCCTCGTGCGGCTTCGAGATCGCCGGGTCCATGATCTCGCCGTGCGTGCCGGTGCTGGCGGTGAGTTCGATCACGTAGCCGTTGGGATCGCGGAAATAGATCGAGCGGACAAAGCCGTGATCGACCGGCCCGCGGACCTCGATTCCTTCCGCCCTGCCCTTTTGCAGCATGCGGTCGAAAACATCGGGTTCGACCCCGAGCGCGATGTGGAGATCCAGCGTATCCTGGCGCTTGAACTCGAACGGCGCGCCAGGCACCTCGAAGAACGCGAGGCACGAGCCGTCGTCCATCTCGAAGAAAGTGTGCAGCGCGCGGCCTTCGTTGATCTCGAACGCGCTGACCAGACGAAGCCCG
>DATMKU010000122.1:0-29249 GCA_035570935.1 Allostellaceae bacterium | reverse complement strand
TTCAAGGTAACCGGCAAAGCAACGGCCTTGACCGTCGCTTCAAGGATGCGCGCGGCATGGAGTTCGTCGCGCATCAGCGCCGACCCGGCATGGCCGTTGACTACCTTTTTGACCGGACAGCCGAAATTGATGTCGATCATTTGTGCGCCGCGGTCGGCGTTGAGCTTGGCCGCCTCGGCCATGACCCGCGGCTCGCAGCCGGCAAGCTGCACCGCCAGTGGCCGCTCGTCCGCGGCACTTTTTGCCATCGTCATCGACTGGCGGGTCTCGCGGATCATCGCCTCGCTGGCGATCATCTCGGAGACAACGAGACCCGCGCCTTGTTGCTTGACGAGACGGCGGAACGGCAGATCGGTCACGCCCGACATCGGCGCCAGGATGACCGGATCCTCGATCGTTACAGAACCGAGACAAATGCTCATTTTTTATTCATTCATTTAGACTGCCTAAGGATTGAGCAGATGCTAACCGTTTTCTTTTTGCAGTGCAACATCAACAGTGGCGATCAACGGCAAAACCTGCGAGATGGCAAAGAGGGGTTTCGTCGGCTACTTTTGGACCATGAATTCGGTCTATGCGTTGGTTGTCGCGGCCGGGCGGGGCAGCCGCCTCGGCGGCGACCGGCCCAAGCAGTATCTGCCGCTCGGCGGCCGCATGGTCCTGCGCCACGCGGTTGCGGCTTTGACCGCGCATCCGCGCATCGCCGGCGTGCAAGTGGCGATCCGAGCGGAGGACCGGGAACTGTTCGATCGCGCCGTCGCCGATTTGGGAGTGCTGCCGCCGGTCGCGGGAGGCGCCACCCGACAGGATTCGGTGCGGCTCGGGCTCGAAGCGCTGGCTGTCTTGCGACCGCAGAGCGTGCTGATCCACGACGGCGCGCGGCCCTTTCTCAACGCGGCGCTGATCGATCGGGTTGTCGATGGGCTCGACCGGGCTCCGGCCGCGATTCCTTGCCTGCCATTGCGCGACACGATCAAATCGGCCGAAGCCGGAGTGATCCGAACGACGGTCGACCGCTCCCAGCTATGGCGCGCGCAGACGCCGCAGGGTTTTCATTTCGAGGCGATCCTTGCCGCCCACCGCGCCGCTTCCGGGCATGAACTGACCGACGATTCGGCGGTCGCCGAGGCCGCGGGGCTGATGCCGCTGCTGGTCGCCGGCGATGAAGATAATCTGAAGGTGACGACGGCCGAGGATCTCGCCGCGGCGGAGCGCCACCTCGCGGCACGGCTCGCCGATGTGCGCGTCGGCCAGGGTTTCGACGTCCACGCCTTCGGACCCGGCGACAAGGTGACAATCTGCGGGGTCGAAATTCCGCACGGCCAGGGCCTCGTCGGGCATTCCGACGCCGATGTCGGCCTGCACTCTCTGACCGACGCGATATTGGGTGCGATCGGCGCCGGCGACATCGGCCAGCATTTCCCGCCCGCCGATCCGCGGTGGCGCGGCGCCGCCTCGGACCAATTCCTGCGCCACGCCGCTAGTCTCGTCGGTGCGCGCGGCGGGGGCATCGCCCATGTTGATGTGACGATTATTTGTGAGCGGCCCAAGATCGTCCCGCACCGCGCCGCGATGGTCGAGCGGGTTGCTGCGATCCTCGGCATCGCGGCCGACCGCGTCAGCGTCAAGGCGACGACGACCGACCGGATCGGCTTCACCGGCCGCGGCGAGGGCATCGCCGCGCATGCCGTCGCCACCGTGCGCCTACCGCTGTAAATGTTTTTTTGTCCATCCATCTTCGTCATGGCCGGACTCGATCCGGCCATCCATGAGCGGCTTCGAGGCCGATCCGTGGATAACCGGGCCGAGCCCGCTCATGACGACAAGCAAAGTTGACACCCCCGATCGCGCCGCGAGTCCGCTTAAGCCTGCCGCAATGGCACCCGGCAAGGATGCTCGCAACGTGGTTTGGCATCGGACGGCTCCCGATCGCCCCCGGCACCTGGGGCTCACTTGCCGCGCTCCCTTTTGCATGGGCGATCCGCGACTTCTGGGGTGTGCCCGGCCTCGAGCTTGCCAGCCTGATCGTCTTCATCGCCGGCTGTTGGGCGGCCGGCGCGTTCGCAAAGGCAAGCCACGTTCAAGACCCCAGTGCGATCGTCATCGACGAGATCGCCGGTCAGTGGCTGGTGCTGCTCGCCGCTCCGCTCAGCCCGCTCGCCTGGTCCCTCGCCTTTTTGCTGTTCCGTCTGTTCGACATCTGGAAACCGTGGCCGGTGCGCTGGATCGATCATCATGTCAAAGGCGGGCTCGGTATCATGCTCGACGACGTTGCGGCGGCGGGCTACGCTGCTCTCGCCCTGTCGGCGCTATTGGCGATTGGCGGAGTCCTGGGTGTTCGACGGTGAAATTCTCGGCCTGGCGGAAGTGGTGCTTGATGCCTGCCAGGCGCGCGGCTTGCATGTCGCGACCGCCGAAGCGTGCACCGGTGGTCTTGTCGCCGCGGCCCTGACTGCGATCGCCGGCTCGTCAGATGTCGTCGAGCGCGGCTTTGTGACCTATTCGAACGAGGCGAAAGCGGAATTGCTGGGCGTACGGCCGGCGACGATCGCGGCATACGGCGCCGTCAGCGCCGAGACCGCGGCGGCGATGGCGCAGGGTGCGATCGTGCGCGCCCCGGTCGATCTCGCGGTATCGATCACCGGTGTTGCCGGCCCCGGCGGCGGCAGTGCCGAGAAGCCGGTGGGGCTGGTTATTTTCGGCCTCGCCCGGCGCGATGGCCCGTGCCGCACCGAGCGTCATATCTTTCTCGGCGACCGCACCGCGGTGCGCGATGCGGCGCTGAAGGTCGCGCTGGGCCTTCTCGCCGACACCGCCAAATCATGACCGGAATCGTCGCGGCGGTAAGCCGCAGCCCGCGGCATACTTTGGTGAAACCGAACGAGTGTCGTATCTGGCTGTTGGCCGGGCTCGGTGTCGATGGCGACGCGCATCAGGGTGTGACCGTCAAGCACCGCTCCCGCGTCGCGCGCAATCCCGCCGACCCCAATCTGCGCCAGGTGCATTTGATCCATGCCGAGCTGCACGACGAGTTGCGACAGAAGGGTTTTGTCCTGGCGCCGGGGCAGATGGGCGAAAATATTACGACATCGGGTGTCGACCTGCTAGGGCTTGCGACGGGAACCCGGCTCCATCTCGGTGCGACTGCGGTGGTTGAGGTGACCGGGCTGCGCAATCCCTGCGCCCAACTCGACAAGATCCAGAAGGGGTTGATGGCCGCGACCCTTGACCGCGATGTCGAGGGCAAGCTTGTGCGCAAGGCCGGGATCATGGGTATCGTGCTGGTTGCGGGTGAGGTCATGCCCGGCGACTCGATCCGGGTCGAGCCCCCTCCCCCGCCCCACTATCCGCTGGCCGTCGTCTGAGCTACACCCTCAAACTCACGGCAATACCGGGATTTCGATAAAGGACGGCGTCTCTTCGGCGTGGTGAACAGCGTTGCTCGCGACCCGGATATCGGCGTCGCTGTCGTTTGCGATAATGGGATGACCGCTGTTGGTGTTGCGCGCGCGGCGCGGGAAGTTGCTGCTGGTTACGTCTATTCCGATGCGGTGGCCGGCGGCGAAGGTATGGTGGATGTGGCCGAGGTCGATCGTCAGCCGCTCGACGCGGCCCGGCGATAGCGGCCGGGGTTCGCCCAACGGGTCGCGGTAGAGCGCGCGGATGATACCGTCCATCAGCAGCATTGCGCTGCCGTCGGGATGCAGGTCGATCAGCTTCGCGACAAAATCGGTATCGGGGCAGTCTGACTCGACGTTGAGGGTGACGCGGACGTTGCCGGCGGCCGTCAGCGGTGCGGACAGCTCGTCGCCGCGGTAGACGAGCCCGTAATCGGGCAAGGACTGCACCGGCCGCTGGTCGCGTGGGCCGGCGTCGATCAGCATATTGCGGCCGCCACGGGTCGGGATCGGGCGTCGCGGGTCGTAGCGATAACGGCGCGGCGGTCCGCCCGGTTCGCCGGCGTCGATGCGGCCGTCGCCGCGCAGATACAGCCGCTGCGGGCGCGCCTCCGGCGGCGGCCAGCGCTCGGCATGGCGCCAGTCGCTTGGGCTGTAGCCCTCTCGGTCATCGACCCAGGCGCGCGGCGAATAATAGACCGCGGGCCCGTCCATGACGCCGTTCCGCTCATCCTTGAGCCAATAGTCGAACCACGCGAAATACGGATCGTATGCCCAGAAATTGCCGTGATAGACGAAGTAATGCTCGTTTGGGCCAATCCACAGTTTTTGATTGCCGACGCGCGCCTGGATGTCGCCGAACGCCGCCATGACGCTGGCCTGGAAAATGTCGAACCAGCTCGTCACGTGGAACCCGGGAATGTCGATTGTGCGGCGGAAATTATGTGCGGCGCGGAAAGCGTCCGGGGCCGGATGCGTGATGATCTCGTCCAGAAACGGTTGCCCGGTCGTAAAATCCGGATAACGGGTCAAGGGCAGCCGCATCCAATCGTCCGATCCGGTAAAGAACGGCTCGGTCAGACGCGCGGCATCGAGCCGGGTGTAGCGGGCGGCGGCCGAAGCGGCCGCGGCCGCGAATTCCGCGGGGCCGATGCCAGAGCGCTGCATCGCCGCCTCGCAATGCGATGTCGAGAGGCCGGGGATGTTGCGCGCCACCCACAGCCACAACCGCTCCATCTCGATCGATTGGCCTTCATAGACGACATCGTCGTAGATGCTCGAAGCGCCGGCCTGGGCGAAAAAGGCGCGCAGGCTTGGGTGCCGGGTCGAGGCCGCGGCGAACGTCGTCGTCGCCCCTGCCGACGAGCCCGACATGCCGACGCGCTGGTTGGTCCAGGGCTGATGCGCGATCCATTCGAGGGTGTCGTGGCCGTCGGCCGCATCGTCGGCATAGACGCGGTCCTCACCTTCTGAGCCGTGTCGCCCGCGGGTGTCCTGGTAAACCGCGGCATAGCCGTGCGCGACGATGTTGCGCCAGCCGCGCAGGATCGAGCCGCGCATCGGCTCGGCGGCACTCGGCAGCCAAGCCTTGCCGCAATCGAATTTGTCGCGCGCATCGGCTGCGGCGATCCCATAGGGCGTGCGGTGCAAGATAACCGGCCAGCGCGGCCCGTCCTCGGCCGGCAAAAACACAAAGGTGTTGAGGCGGACGCCGTCGCGCATCGCCACCATCGCCTGCCAGCCGCGCGCGTTGGTCTGAGGGTCGATGAAGTCCGGCATTGCGCTGCCCTCTCTGGGTGCCACCCGACTGGAGTGATTACACCATCCCCATCCAGAACATCTGCTGGTCGCCGACGTCGACATCGTATTTGCGGACGAAATCGAGCTTGCCGTCGGCACCGATGCGGAACAGCGAGAGGCACGCCGGCACTATCCGGATCGCGCCGCCCTCCTTGACCGGCAGCCCCGTGATATGGGCCGCGACCAACAGCCGGCCGCTCGGGTCGATGTGGAAGGTGCGGCAATGGATGCCGCGGGTGTCGACATGCTGGATCGGGTCGGGCTCGCCAGTCGCGGGGTCGATCGCATAAACCGCGAGCGTGTTTTCGCCGCCGGCAAAGACGCGCTGCGCCCCCTCCCCGACTGTGCTCGAGGCGCGGTTCGCGACATAGACAAAGCGGCCGTTCGGATGGACATGGATCGTGCCGGCAGCCTGGCGCCCGTGGATGTTGCCGGGCTCGGCCAAGGTGCCCTTGCTGAACAGCGGCGTCGGCGAAAGCCGGTCGCCGTCGATCGCGAACATGTCGAGCCGGTTTTGGCGCTCCAGCGACACATAGACCCATGGCTTTGCCGGATGAAAATCGAGATGGCGCGGGCCAAACCCATAACCGCCGCCCGGTGCCACCGAAACCTCCCCGGTCAACAGCCCGTCCTCGTAACGGAACACTTTTAGGGCGCCCGGCTCCTCGGGCTTGCCGGCGGCGGCGTCATGGCCGCGGGTGACCAGAATCGCCAGCCGGTTGTCGAGGCCGACCCGCACCTGATGCCCGTAGATGCCGGGGTCGATCGCCTCCGTCTGCGCGACCTCGGCGCCGGGCGTGAAGTCGGGGTTGACCCGATAAACCTTGAGACCGCTCGGATTACTGAACGCCACCAGTAGGTTGCGCGATGGAACGTCGCTCGTCATGTGGATCGGCCGGGTCGGCAGTGCGATCGGCGTCCCATGCGGCATCAAGGCGCCGTTCGCCGGATCGATGCGCAGCGCGCTGACATGGTGTTTGTCGCCGACAATGCCGCCGATACCCGACGCGCTATTGCTCGACGCGACATAGAGATACTGCCGCGAAGCGTGCGGCCAGACGTAATGGACATTGGCTGGCAGAGTGACGGTGGCGCGCCGCCTCAAGCTCGCGTCGTCGACATCGACTTCGTAATGAGTGAGTTGCGGTCCGATGCTCGCGTAAAGCATTACGTCTGTGGGCACAGCGCCACCTCCCTCGAAGGCAATTGGAAACACTCCGGCCGGCAGCATAAGCGGCGCGGCGGCTCGATCGAAGCGTCATCGACGACCTAACGCCTCTCTGCTCGATCGCGAGAGACGGCGTATCCGCGCGGTGGGCGGCTCATGAACTGGCTCCGCCGAACCGAACGCGGGTTAGACCGCGGCGCGGTTCGTGCTGCTTTGCGCCGGGTCGCCGTAGAGGTCGCGGGCGCGCTTTTCAAAGGCGCCGACCATGCGCCGCACCGCCTCGCCGAACAAGACTTCGATGACCCTTTGCATCAGCCGCGATTTGAACTCGAAATCGACAAAGAAATCGATGCGGCAGCCCTCCGGCACCTTTTCGAAAATCCAGTGGTTGTTCAGATAGCGGAACGGGCCTTCGGCATAGGTCACGTCGATCTTGCGCGGCGGGTCGAGCGTCACTCGCGAGGTAAACCGCTCGCGAAACATTCTGAAGCCGATGATCAGGTCGGCGACGACGAGATGCGGCTGGCGCTCGCGAATGCGCGCGCCGCGGCACCACGGCAGAAATTCGGGATAGCGCTCGATGTCGGCGACCAAAGCGAACAGCTGCTCCGGCGTGTAGGGAAGCACACGCTGCTCGGCATGGGTCGGCATCGCGGCGGGTTCAGCCGAAGGCAGCGAGTTTGGCGGTGCGGGCGGCGCGCAGCCGGGCGAAATCCTCGCCCGCATGATAGGACGAGCGGGTCAGCGGCGAGGCTGCGACCAGCAGAAAGCCTTTGCCGAGCGCATGGCTTTTATAGCCGGCGAATTCTTCCGGGGTCACAAACCGGGCAATCGCGTGATGCTTTGGCGTCGGCTGCAAATATTGGCCGATCGTCAGAAAATCGACTTGCGCCGTGCGCAAATCGTCCATGACCTGATGCACCTCGGTCCCGTCCTCTCCGAGCCCGACCATGATCCCCGATTTCGTGAACATCGCCGGTTCGAGCCGCTTCGCTTGGTCGAGCAGGCGCACCGAGTGGAAATATCGCGCGCCTGGTCTTACCTCGGCGTAAAGACGCGGCACGGTTTCGAGGTTGTGGTTGAACACGTCGGGCCGGGCCGCGACGACGGTTTCGAGCGCGCTCTCCTTGCGCAGGAAATCGGGCGTCAAAACCTCGATCGTGGTTGTGGGTGCCGCCGCCCGAATCGCCGCGATGGTTCGAGCAAAGTGCTGCGCCCCGCCGTCGTCGAGATCGTCGCGGTCGACCGAGGTCACGACGACATGCGACAGCCCGAGCGCCGCTACGGCTTGGCCGACGTGGTCCGGCTCATCGGGGTCGAGCCGGTCGGGTCGCCCGGTGGCGACATTGCAAAAGGTGCAGGCGCGCGTGCAGACCCGGCCGAGGATCATGACCGTCGCGTGCTTTTCTTTCCAGCATTCCCCGATGTTGGGGCAGGCGGCTTCCTCGCAAACGGTGTTCAGCTGCAATTCGCGCATCAGCCGCCGCGTTGCCTGATATTCGGGTGAGCCCGGCGCCTTGACGCGCAGCCAGTCGGGCTTGCGCGGGATCGGGCTGTCCGGCCGATGCGCCTTTTCCGGGTGTCGCAGGATTGCGGGCGCCACGGCGCTCGAAATCGTCATCGGCTAGAAGTGGATGGCGAACGAGCGAGGGTCAAGCACGCTCTCGCGCACGGGCGGTGTGCCTGCCGCGGCATGGTCCGGGTTATGCCTCCCCTGCTTTGCGATGTTTGTCGCAACGTCTTGCCGGCCGCCGCGTCACCCGGGATCCAGCCGCGCCGACCGGGTCAAAACCCGCCGAATATTTGCAATTCCTAGCGGCATGCTTCGCTGAAGTCGCGCAGCGGGTCGACGTGGCGGTCAACCCAAGTCGAGCGCACCTCCTCCAGGCTCATGTTCGGCGCGAGAATAGGCGTCAATGATAATTTCTTGCTACCGTATCGGCACATTCGACAACGCGCGTCGATGACGTCAAGCGGATGCGGTTTGCCAAGCCGTAGATAACCATGAGAGAAGCTGCGTCCTCGCGCTTATTTTGCAGGGCGTCGGTATAAAATTTAGCGGCTTCTTCGAGGAACCTGCCGAATAAGGCCTCTCGTTTGTCTTTTTCCGCAGCCAACCGTTGCGTCCTCGATTGTGCCTGCTGGGTCATCCACGAAGTAGCAAACGATGTAAGGCCGCCGATCGCGGTCCCCGCCAACGCCGCCAGCGCCGATATGTAAGCGGTATCCATCGCGGCCGCTGCCAGGACCGCCGCCTGTCAGCAGTGTCCTAAAAGTGGATCGCCCGCCCATAGGCGTCGAGCACGGCCTCGTGCATCGTCTCCGACAGGGTCGGGTGCGGAAAAATCGTGCCGATCAACTCGGCCTCGGTCGTTTCCAGGGTCTTGGCGATGGTATAGCCCTGGATCAGCTCGGTGACTTCGGCGCCGACCATATGCGCACCCAATAGCTCGCCGGTCTTGCCGTCGAACACGGTCTTGACCATGCCTTCCGGCTCTCCGAGGGCGATCGCCTTACCGTTGCCGATAAACGGAAAATGTCCGATTTTGACCTCGTAGCCGGCGTCACGCGCGGCTTTTTCGGTCAGCCCGACGCTGGCAACCTGCGGGCGGCAATAAGTGCAGGCCGGGATGTTGCGGACATCGAGCGGGTGCACGTCGTTGACTCCGGCGATGTGCTCGACGCAGATCACACCTTCGTGGCTCGCCTTGTGCGCGAGCCAGGGCGGGCCGACGACATCGCCGACCGCGTAGATGCCGGGCTCTCCGGTGCGCAACCATTCATCGACGACAACATGGCTGCGTTGGACCTCGACACCGGTGTTTTCGAAGCCGATATCCTCGACATTGCCGACGATGCCGACTGCGAGAATGACCTTTTCAACCGAAACCTCCGACAACGTGCCACCGGCTTCGATCCGCGCTACCACCTCGGCACCGGTGCGCTCCAGGGTCTTGACCGTCGCCCCGGTAAAGATCTTTATCCCCTGCTTTTCGAATGACTTGCGGGCGAATAAGGAGACTTCGTCGTCCTCAACCGGCAAAACCCGGTCGAGCACCTCAACTACCGTAACATCCGCTCCCATATCATTGTAAAAACTCGCAAACTCAATTCCTATCGCCCCCGAGCCGACGACCAGTAGAGATTTCGGGATCGCGCCGGGAACCATCGCCTCTTTGTAGGTCCACACCCGTTCGCCGTCGGGTTCAATGCCCGGCAAGGTGCGCGCCCGCGCCCCGGTTGCCAAAATGATGTGCGGTGCAGTCAGGTCGGCAACCGGTCTGCCGTCCATTTCGACCGAAAGTCGTCCCTTGCCGGCAAGCCGACCCTGGCCGTCGAACACTTCGACCTTGTTCTTTTTCAACAGGTAGGCGACCCCGTTCGACAATTGCTTGGCGACCGCTCGCGAGCGCGCGACGACTTTCCCCGCATCGTAGCGGATATCATTGGCCGAAAACCCGTATTGATCGAGATGTTGCAAGATGTGGTAAATCTCGGAGCTGCGTAGCAGCGCCTTGGTTGGGATGCAACCCCAATTGAGACAGATGCCGCCCAGATGCTCGCGCTCGACCAAGGCTGTGTTCATCCCGAGCTGCGCTGCACGGATCGCCGCTACGTAGCCGCCCGGCCCGCCGCCGACGACGATCAGGTCATATGAATTGTCCGGCATGGCGGGGTCGCGGTGCCTTACAGCAGCATAGTCAGCGGGTCCTCGACGAGCTTTTTGAAGCCGGCGAGGAACTTCGCGCCGACCGCCCCGTCGACGGCGCGGTGGTCGCAGGACAAGGTGCAGCTCATGACCGTCGCCACCGCTAGCGCACCGTTCTTGACGACCGGGCGCTGCTCGCCGGCGCCGACGGCGAGAATGCCGCCGTGCGGCGGGTTGATCACCGCGGCGAAATCGCGAACTCCGAACATGCCGAGGTTTGAGATCGAAAAGGTCCCGCCCTGGAATTCTTCCAGCTTCAGCTTGCCGGCGCGGGCGCGGGCGGCGAGATCCTTGGTTTCGTTGGCGATGGTCGCAAGTCCCTTGCGGTCGGCCTGCTTGACGATCGGGGTGATCAACCCGTCGTCGAGCGCCACGGCGACAGCGATGTCAACGGTGTCCCATTGCAGGATCGCCTCATCGCTCCACGATGCGTTCGCCGCCGGCACCTGACGCAAGGCGAGTGCCGCGGCCCGGATCACAAAATCGTTGACTGAAATCCTGTAAGAATCTGATTTTGCGTTAAGTTCTTTGCGAAAGCTTAGCAGCTCATCGATTTCGCAGTCGATCGTCAGGTAGAAATGCGGGACCGTCTGCTTTGACTCGGTCAGCCGCCGGGCGATGACCCGACGCATCGCGTTGAGCGGCCGCTCGGTGTAGGGCAGATTGCCGACAAGCGCGATCACCCGCTCCTTCGACAGGATCGTCGCGGAGATTGGCTCGATGGGTTGCGCTGTCGCCCGGGCTGCGGCTGGTGCAGTAGGGGGCGGGGCGGATTCGGCAGCCGGCGCACGCACCGCGGTCAGCGTGGCCTCGATATCCGACTTGACGATCCGCCCTTGCGGCCCCGAGCCGGAGATCGTGGCGAGATCGAGCCCGGCCTGCTGGGCCATCCGGCGCGCGAGCGGGCTGGCGAAAATCCGCCCGTCATGACCGTTGCCGACGGTGAGCGGCGGCGCGGTTTCGGACGGCTGCGCGATTTCCCGATCAGCCGGCGGTGCCGGAGCAGCAGGGACCGCAGGCGCGGAAGCCGGCCCCGCGAATTTGGCGAGCGCCGATGAATCCTCGTCCTCGCCGAGCAGCAGTGCTATCGGCTGGTTGACCTTCACCCCCTGCGCGCCCTCGGGAACCAGAAGCTTGCCGATCCGGCCGTCATCGACGGCTTCGACTTCCATCGTCGCCTTGTCGGTTTCGATTTCCGCGAGCACGTCGCCCGAATGGACCTCGTCGCCCTCGTGCTTCAGCCATTTGGCGAGGTTGCCCTCGGTCATCGTCGGCGACAGCGCCGGCATCAGGATTTCGATCGGCATGTCCCAATAACCTGATGAAGGGTCATTGCGAGGTGGCCGGAGGCCGTCGAAGCAATCCCGAGACGGTTGTGCTCCGCCCACCGGGATTGCTTTGCTCCGCTCGCAATGACATTGATTTTCGGCTACCGGTAGGCGACTTCGCGGGCGGCGGCGGCGATATCCTCGACCTGCGGCACGGCGAGATGCTCGAGGTTGGCGGCGTAGGGCAACGGCACGTCCTTGCCACTGACCCGCTTGACTGGCGCGTCGAGCCAGTCGAAGCACTGTTCCATGATCAGCGCCGCGATTTCGGCACCGATGCCGGCAAACGGCCAGCCCTCTTCGACGGTGACGATGCGGTTGGTTTTTTTGACCGAAGCGGCGACGGTATCGGCGTCGAACGGCCGCAGGCTGCGCAAATCGATGACCTCCGCCGAGATCCCCGTTTTTTCGAGTTCCTCGGCGGCCTGCAAAGCCAGTTTGACCATGCGCGAAAACGCGGTGATCGTCACGTGGTCGCCGACCCGCGCGATGCGCGCCCTGCCGATCGGCACGAGATATTCGGGATCGTCGGGCACGGCAAAGCTCTCGCCGTAAACCAGCTCGTGTTCGAGAAAGACGATCGGGTTCGGGTCGCGGATCGCCGATTTCAGCAAGCCCTTGTGATCGGCGCCGGTGAAGGGCGCTACAACTTTGAGCCCGGGGCAATGCGCATACCAGCTCGCATAGCACTGCGAATGCTGGGCCGCGACGCGGGCGGCGATGCCGTTTGGGCCGCGAAAGACGATCGAGCAGCCCATTTGACCGCCTGACATATAGCGCGTCTTTGATGCTGAATTTATAATCTGGTCAATTGCCTGCATCGCAAAGTTGAAGGTCATGAATTCGACGATCGGGCGCAGTCCGGCAAAACCCGCGCCGACGCCGAGCCCGGCAAAGCCCTGTTCGGTAATCGGCGTGTCGATGACCCGCCGTGCCCCGAACTCCTGCAGCAGACCCTGGCTAACCTTGTAGGCGCCTTGATACTCGGCAACCTCCTCGCCCAACAAAAATACCGTGTCGTCACGACGCATTTCTTCGGCGATCGCATCGCGCAGCGCCTCGCGCACGGTAATCGTGCGGGTGGTGCCGGTGTATTCAGGCTCCTCCCTTGGGGCCGCGCGCGCCGGTGCCAAAGGAGCAGCACGCGGCGCCGGTTGCGGTGACCGCGCCCGCGGCCTTTCCGGGGGCGGAGCCGGCTCATGTCCGTTGGCCGAGGGCATCGGCCGATCGCCGACGGCCATGTCTTCGCCGTTGCCAGCGATCAGAGCGATCGGAGTGTTGACGGCGACGTGGTCGGTGCCTTCGGGAATGACGATCCTGGCGAGCACGCCTTCATCGACCGCCTCGACTTCCATTGTCGCCTTGTCGGTTTCAATCTCGGCGAGCACGTCGCCCGAATGCACCGCGTCACCCTCGCGTTTGAGCCAGCGCGCGATCTTGCCCTCGGTCATCGTCGGCGACAGCGCCGGCATCAGGACTTCGGTAGCCATGCTTATCGCAATCTCCCGCGGCCCGGCCGCGTACCGGAGCCCGATTTCGCCCTTTCGGGCCGTGTTCGATCATAGACTAATCGGCGCCGGGTCAGGCGTCGACCAGCACGTCCGTCCACAGCTCGGCGGGATCGGGCTCCGGGCTGTCTTGGGCAAATTGCGCGGCCTCGGCGACGCGGCCGCGGGCTTGCGCCTCGATCTCCTTCAGCTCGGTTTCGTCGGCGCCGCCCTCGACCAGACGGCGGCGCGCCTGGTCGATTGGGTCGTGCTCGGCGCGCATCCGATCGACCTCGTCGCGGGTGCGATATTTGGCCGGGTCCGACATCGAATGCCCGCGATAGCGATAGGTCATCATTTCGAGGATCAGCGGCCCCGGCCCCGAGCGCGCATGTTCGGTGACGGCGAGCCCGGCCTCATGCACGGCGAGCACATTCATGCCGTCGACCTGCTCGCCTGGGATGCCATACGCCGTGCCGCGGTGGAACAGATCGGTGCGGGCCGAAGCGCGGTCGATCGAGGTGCCCATGCCGTAGCGGTTGTTTTCGATGACATAGATAATCGGCAGCTTCCACAGTGCCGCCATGTTGAAGCTTTCGTAAACCTGACCTTGATTGATCGCGCCGTCGCCGAGATAGGTGACCGAGATCAGTCCGTCGTCGCGATAACGATGGGCAAAGGCGAGCCCGGTGCCGATCGGCACCTGCGCGCCGACGATACCGTGCCCGCCAAAGAAGTTCTTGTCGCGGCTGAACATGTGCATCGAGCCGCCCTTGCCGTGCGAATAGCCGGTGCGGCGTCCGGTCAATTCGGCCATCACCCCCTTTGGGTCCATGCCGCAGGCCAGCATGTGGCCGTGATCGCGATAGGAGGTGACGATCGTGTCGCCTTCCTTCAGCGCGGCCTGCATGCCGACGACCACCGCCTCCTGGCCGATATAGAGGTGACAAAAGCCGCCGATCAGGCCCATGCCGTACATTTGCCCGGCGCGCTCCTCAAAGCGGCGGATCAGCAGCATGTCGCGGTAAAAGCCGAGCAATTCCTTTGGCGACGCGTCGATCTCGGCGACGCCGACCGGCTTGCCCTTGCGTGTTGCCGCCATTTCGTTTCCTCCGGGCGCCCGCCCAAAATCCCGTCGAAAGCCGGGCGGAGCATGCCGGCAGATAGCGGGCTTTGCAACCGCGACCTATTCAAATCGTTGGCGGCAAAGCCGAAATCGGGGCTGCAAGGTTTGCCGACTGTGGCGAACACGCCTCACCGTGCCGAGGCGGGTGTGTCCCTCATGATGACCAGTTCGTTCGGCGCGACAAGGTTCAGGGTCGCGCGCACACGCTCGTCGAGCAGATCGGGATCGAGATGATCGGGGCTCAACTCCGACACGTTCCGGGTCAGCGCCTGGCGTTCCGATTGGAGCGCGGCGAGATGAGCCTCTTTGGTTTGAATCTGCTCGGTCAGGCGCCGCCAGGCAAGCAGCCCCCGGTCGCCGATCACGAGGTTATAGGCGAAGTAGCCCGTGAGCGCGATGCCAAAGGCCGGGCCGATAAGGGCTCGCGCCCACCGCCGTAATCTGCGCGTCCAGTACATGGCAAAACTGGATCACCGGCGACGGCGCGCGTCAACCGCAGCGTGACACGCCTAGCGCTTCTGGGCGAGAATTGAGCGGCCAGCGTAAACCGCGGAAGCGCCGAGCTGCTCTTCGATTCGGATCAGCTGATTGTACTTTGCGAGGCGGTCGGAACGCGATAGCGACCCGGTCTTGATCTGGCCGGCATTGGTGGCGACCGCGAGGTCGGCGATCGTCGCATCCTCGGTCTCGCCCGAGCGATGCGAAAAGACCGTGCCCCAGGCGGCGCGCTGCGCGATTTCGACTGCCTCGAGCGTCTCGGACAACGTGCCGATCTGGTTTACCTTGACCAGAAGCGCGTTGGCGGCCCGACGTTCGATGCCTTCGCGCAGCCGTTCGGGGTTGGTGACAAAGACGTCGTCGCCGACGAGTTGGATTTTGCCGCCAAGCTCGCGGGTCAGCAATTCCCAGCCGTCCCAATCGTCCTCAGCCATTCCGTCCTCGATCGACACGATCGGATAGCGGTCCACAAGCTCCCGCCAATAGGCCGCGAGCGCCGCCGAATCGAGGGTCTTGCCGTCGAGCCGGTAGGTGCTGTCGCGGTAGAACTCGCTCGCCGCCGGGTCGAGCGCCAGCACGACATCGTCGCCCGGGCGATAGCCGGCGGCTTCGATCGCCTGCACGATAAAGCCGAGTGCCGCGTCGGCCGAGGCGAGGTTTGGCGCAAACCCGCCCTCGTCGCCGACATTCGTGTTGTGACCGGCATCGGCGAGTTTCCGCCGCAAGGTGTGAAAGATCTCGGAACCGGCGCGGATCGCCTCGGTCGCGGACGCGGCGCCAACCGGCACCACCATGAATTCCTGGATGTCGATCGGGTTGTCGGCGTGCACCCCGCCATTCAGGATGTTCATCATCGGCACTGGCAAGGTGCGGGCAAAGACGCCGCCGACATAGCGGTAAAGCGGCTGGCCGAGATCGGCGGCGGCGGCCTTGGCGGCAGCGAGGCTGACGCCGAGGATCGCATTGGCGCCGAGGCGAGCCTTGTTCGCGGTGCCGTCGAGCTCGATCAAAGTGCGGTCGATCGCCAACTGATCGGAAGCGTCAAAGCCCGACAGCGCGTCGAAGATCTCGCCGTTGACCGCCTCGACCGCTTGGCGCACGCCGCGCCCGCCATAGCGCGGCTCACCGTCGCGCTTTTCGATGGCCTCATGCGCCCCGGTCGAGGCCCCCGAGGGCACTGCCGCGCGACCCATCGTGCCGTCGTCGAGCGTCACCTCGACCTCGACCGTCGGATTGCCGCGGCTGTCGAGGATCTCGCGGGCGTGGATGTCGGCGATCACGGTCATGTTGAGCTCCGTCAGAAGCGTCCCTCACCCAGCCCTCTCCCCGCGCGGGGAGAGGGAAGACCTGATTTATGAAAAAAGACTGGCCGGGCGCGCCTTGGCAAGGCGGTCGAAGGCGATCAGCGTCTCGAGTAGTTCGGGCAGCGCCTTCAACGGTATCATCGTCGGGCCCTCGCACGGCGCACGGTCGGGATCCGGGTGGGTCTCGATAAAGATCGCGGCGACACCGACAGCGACGGCGGCGCGGGCGAGCACCGGCGCGAATTCGCGCTCGCCTCCCGAGCGGTCGCCGAGGCCGCCGGGCTGCGCTACCGAATGGGTGGCGTCGAACACCACCGGGTAGCCGGTCTGTGCCATGATCGGCAATGCCCTGAAATCCGTGACCAGGGTGTTATAGCCAAAGCTCGCGCCACGCTCGCACAGCAAGATTTGCTGGTTGCCGGTCGAGGCAATCTTCGCCGCGACGTGTTTCATGTCCCAGGGCGCCAGAAACTGGCCCTTCTTGACGTTGACCGGCTTGCCGGTAGCACCCGCGGCGAGCAGCAGGTCGGTCTGGCGGCAGAGGAATGCCGGCGTTTGCAAGATATCGACCACTTCGGCCACCGGCGCGCATTGCTCTTTTTCGTGCACGTCGGTGAGCACCGGCAAGCCGGTCCTCTCGCGCACCTCGGCGAGGATCGGCAAGCCCTCGTTGAGCCCGATGCCGCGCGCCCCGGCGAGCGAGGAGCGGTTCGCCTTGTCGAATGAGGTCTTGTAGATCAGGCCGATTCCGAGCTTCCCGGCGATCTCAGCCAATGCCGCACTCATCTCAAGCGCATGCGCCCGCGATTCCAGCGTGTTCGGTCCAACGATGAAGACCAGCGGCAGGTCGTTGCCGAGGATGATGTTGCCAACCGCGACGTGACGAGGTGTCATGATGAGAAATTCCGCAAGGGCCTTAATATCATCGCGCCGCGAAAGCGGGGGTCCAGGCCGGCCGACGAGGCGCTTGCCGCTGGATTCCCGCGATCGCGGGAATGACGGAATGGAGACGGAGAAATACCGATTTAATCTTCACCCCTCACACTAGGCGCGACTGGTCGCGCGCGGCGCGGATAAACGAGGTGAACAGCGGGTGCGGGGCAAACGGCCTCGATTTCAATTCGGGGTGGAACTGCACGCCGACAAACCACGGGTGATCGGGGATCTCGACAATCTCGGGCAGCTCCCCATCGGGTGACATGCCGGAGAAGCGCAACCCCGTCGCTTCGAGTCGCTCCTTGTAGTGGATATTGACCTCGTAGCGGTGGCGATGGCGCTCGCTGATGTGCTCGGCATCGTAAATTTCAGCCACCCGGCTCCCCGGCGCCAGGACAGCCGGATAGGCGCCGAGCCGCATCGTGCCGCCGAGGTCGTCGGTGGAATTGCGCCGTTCGACGGTGTTGCCGCGGCTCCACTCGGTCATCAGCCCGACGACCGGATGGCGGCACGGCCCGAACTCGGTCGAACCCGCTCCCGGCAGATCGGCCAAGTCCCGCGCCGCCTCGATGATCGCCATGTGCATGCCAAAGCAGATGCCGAAATACGGCACCCGGCGCTCGCGGGCAAAGCGCGCGGCTTTGATCATGCCGTCGGTGCCGCGCACGCCAAAGCCGCCCGGCACGAGAATGCCGTGCACACCGTCGAGCTTGTGCACCGCCTCGGCTTCGGCCTCGAACACCTCCGAATCGATCCAGTCGAGATCGACCCCGACATTGTTGGCGAGGCCGCCATGTGTCATCGCCTCGGCCAGCGATTTGTAGCTGTCCGGCAGATGCGTGTATTTACCGACGATCGCGATTGTGACCCGGCCTTCGGGTTTGTGGATCAGCTCGACGATTTCGTTCCAGCGCTCGAGATCGGGTTCCGGCGCCTTGACCCCGAAATGTGCGCAGACTTCGCGATCGAAGCCCTCGGCATGATAGGCGGCGGGTACGCCGTAGATCGTGTCGACGTCGATCGCCGGGATGACCCGGCTTTCGCGCAGATTGCAGAACAGCGCGATCTTGCGCCGCGCCGCAAGCGGGATCGGGCGGTCACAGCGGCATAAGAGGATATCGGGCTGAATGCCGAGTGCGAGGAGTTCCTTGGTCGAATGCTGAGTGGGCTTGGTCTTCAGTTCGGCCGCCGACGGGATATACGGCACCAGGGTCAAGTGCACGAACATGACCCGTTCGCGCCCTAATTCGTAGCCGAGCTGGCGAATCGCCTCGAGGAACGGCAGGCTTTCGATGTCGCCGACGGTGCCGCCAATCTCGCACAAGACGAAATCCTCGCCGTCGAGATCAGCCTGGATGAACTCCTTGATCGCGTCGGTGACGTGCGGGATGACTTGAACCGTGGCGCCGAGATATTCGCCGCGGCGCTCGCGCGCGATCACCGTCGAATAGATCCGGCCGGTCGTGACCGAATCGCTGCGCCGTGACGGAACCCCGGCATAGCGCTCGTAATGGCCGAGATCGAGATCGGTCTCGGCGCCGTCATCGGTGACATAGACCTCGCCGTGCTGGTACGGGCTCATTGTGCCCGGATCGACGTTGAGGTAGGGGTCGAGCTTGCGCAGCCGGACCTTGAACCCGCGCGCCTGCAGCAGCGCGCCGAGCGCGGCGGCCGACAGGCCCTTGCCGAGAGAGGAGACCACGCCGCCGGTAATAAATATAAACCGCGTCATGGAATCTCACCCTATAGCATCGGGCGTGGTCGTCCTATTGGTAAATGACGGCTGTCGTCCGGCGCCTGTGGAAGGAGCGCGCCGCCCGTGGGCGAAACCGATCGGGGGCGCGGTCCCGGAGCCGGGTCGGCGGGTCAGTGGGCGAGCGGCGCCGCGGGCGGCGCCGGTTTGGCCGGGGCCGCAGGCGCGGCCGGCGCCAAAGGAGGCGCTGGACCAAGTGGAACCGCGGGATTTGCCGGAATGGCCGGGCCGTCCTGATCGATGATCGACACGGGGGCGCGCTCGCGATTGTGCAACACGACCAGCAGCACGCTCGTGGTCATGAAAGCGGCGGCGAGAATTGCCGTGGCGCGTGTCAGCAGGTTCGCGGTCGAGCGGCCGGTCATGAACCCCGACATGCCGCCGCCGCCCATGCCGAGCGCCCCGCCCTCGCTCTTTTGCAAGAGGACGACGCCGACAAGGGCGATCGCGACCATGATGTGAACGGCCAGAAGCAGAATAATCATGGGCGGGTTTTAGCCGCTTCGCCACACCCTGGCCAGCCTTCCCGATCTGGCCTATCCGCAGCGATACGGGATCATCAAGGGATCCGCCGAATCGCCCATGTCGATCAATCGGTCATAAAGGGGTTACGGATCGCCAGCCCATCGGCGATCTGGCCGTGCGGCAGGTCTTCGGTCTAAAGCACATTGCACCGCGCCCGCGATGCCGACGCCAGGGTCAGGCTGTCGTAAATATTGAATCGAAAGCGCTCGGCCAGATTGAGCGCCAGTTCATGCGTTTCGAGGTCTACCGGCCTGACGCGGCAGACAGCCCGAACAGCGGCGAGAACATCTCGGACTTCGGCGATTGTCATCGCAAGTTGCGAGTGGCGACAGAAACAAACTCGTTCAAGACCTGAACACTGATCACGCCGCCATGGGCGATCAGGTCCTCCGCCTTTTCTGATTTTGCCGGTTCCTCGGAGAGAAGATAAAGCAAAAGGTTGATGTCGAAAAAAGCGTTAGCCGCCTTCATTCGTTTCCATTCGCTCGAATTTGAACCCGGCAGGCAATCGACCGCGGTATTTCCGCAGCCGCGCGAGCACCTCTCGTGGGCCCGGTGCCTTAGTGATTTCCAGCGATCTCGATCCCGCTACCTCGATCTCGATCGAATCGCCCTCCCTTAGATCCAGCGCCTCCACAACCGGCCGCGGCAGCCGCACTGCAAGGCTATTACCCCATTTGGCAACCCGCATTTGTTGCCTTCTCTCATATGATTTACGTCCAATTTGGATATTATAGATTTGGCCACGTCACAACAAAGACGCGCGACGTTACTCAGCCGCAGCTGCGGGCGATCGCCCAAAACGAATCGGCGTCTAGGCTGGCGCCACCGACGAGCGCGCCGTCGACATCGGCGAGAGCGAGAATGGCGGCGGCGTTGCCGGGGTTGACCGAGCCGCCGTAGAGAATCCGCGCATCGGGCGCGAGGTCCGCGCGAATCGCCGCATGCATCGCCGCGATGTCGTCGAGCGTGGCGCTGAGCCTGGTGCCGATCGCCCAGATCGGCTCGTAGGCGACAATCAGCCGATCGCGCTCAAGGCCCTCCGGGATCGACCCCGCGAGCTGGGACGAGACCACTGCGATCGCCTCGCCGGCCTGCCGTTGCGCCTGAGTTTCACCGACACAGAGAATCGTCACCAATCCCGCGCGCCGGGCGGCCGCAACTTTGGCCCGGATATCGGCATCGGTTTCGCCATGGCCCTGGCGGCGCTCGGAATGGCCGAGGATCACATGACTGCACCCCGCATCGGCGAGCATCTCGGCGCTGAGATCGCCGGTGAAGGCGCCTTTCGGGGCCGGGTGGCAATCCTGCGCGCCGAGCCCGACAGCGCTGCCGGCGATCGCGTCATGGACCGGCGCCAAGAGGGTCGCCGGCGGGCAGATCACCAGATCGCAACGGAGCCCCTCCCCGCCTGCCACGGCTCGCGCCCGCCGCGCCAGTTCGCCCGCCAAGGCGACGCCGTCGGCGCGCAACCCGTTCATTTTCCAGTTGCCGGCAACAAGCTTTTTTCGGTTCGGCATTCTCGCGTCTCCGGCCAAACCGGCCGAGGGAGTTGCGGCCCCGCCGGCGGCTGCCTATCATTCGCGCAACAACGATCACACCGGCGCCGGAGTGGGTCAACCTCCCCTCGGCCATCACGAGAGGCTATCGCCTCGATGCTGCAGGCAATTCGCTCGAAGGCCGGGTCCGTCGTCGTCAAGGGCCTGTTCGCCCTGCTGATCATGACATTCGGGATCTGGGGGATCGGCGACATTTTTCGCAACCGCCCGACCGACACCGCGGTCGCCGCGGTCGGCGGCCAGAGCATCGACGCGAACGCGCTGCAGACAGCGCTTCAGCCCGCGCTCGAACGGCTGAGCACACAACTCGGGACCCAAGTCGATCTGCGTCAAGCCAAGCAGATGGGAGTTGTCGAACAAGTGCTCGGTCAGCTGGTCGACGACAACCTTCTCGACCAGGAGGCGCAGCGCATGCAGCTCGACGTCTCCGACAGCGTGATTCGTGACAGTATCACCCAGGACCCGATGTTTCGCCGCGCCAATGGGGTGTTCGACCGGGATGCGTTCAATGCCCTGCTGGCGGCGAACCACATGACCGAGCCCGAATATGTCAACAGTATCCGTCGCGACATCCCGCGCGAGGATTTGCTGCTCGCGGTAACCGTGGGCGCCGCCGCGCCGCCGGCGATGGTCGACCGGCTCTATCGATATCGCGATGAAAAGCGCGTCGCCGACATCGTGACGCTGCCCGACAACGCCACCGCCGATGCCGGGCAGCCGACTGATGCCGAGCTGACCAAATTCTATGACGCGCATCAAGACACGTTTCGCGCGCCCGAATACCGTAATTTTACGCTGGCGAGCCTGACCCCGTCCGATCTCGCGCCAAAGATCGACATCCCCGAGGCCAAGCTGAAAAGCGCCTACGACCAGCGGCAGGACGAATTCGTTTTGCCCGAGCGTCGCGACGTGCAGCAAATCCTCGCACCCTCCGAGGGCCAGGCCAAGGCCGCAGAGGCAGCCCTTGCCGCGGGCAAGGATTGGACCGAGGTCGCCCGCACGATCGCCGGGCAGGACCCGCAGACCATCGATCTCGGCCTGATGAAGCGCGAGGAATTGCCGCAGAACCTGGCCGATGTCGCCTTTGGCCTCGAGCTGAACAAACCGAGCCAACCGATCAAATCCGCGCTCGGCTGGCACATTCTGAGGGTCGTCAGGATCGTGCCGCCGACAACCCAGAGCTTTGATGAAGCGAAGGCTAAATTGCAGGCCGACCTCGCCCACAATGAGGCCGTCGATCGCCTGTACACGGTCGCCAATCGTGTCGACGACGCGCTGGCGGGCGGTGCGACGCTTGATGAAGCCGCGGCAAAGTTCGGGTTGAAAAGATCCGTCGTCGCGTCTGTCGATGAAAAAGGTCTCGGTCGCGACAGCCAAAAGGTGGCGCTCCCGGTGTCGCCAACCGAGGTGCTCAAACTCGCTTTTACGACCGAGGAGGGGCGGACGAGCCGAGTCACGCAAGCCTCGGACGGCGCCATTTTCGTGCTGCATATGGACAAAATCGTGCCGCCGACGGTCCGCCCGCTCGCCGAGGTCAAAGATAAGGCGGTCGCCTCCTGGCAGATCGAAAAGCGCAAGGAGATCGTGGCGAAACAGGCTGAGGCCTTGGCTGGCGAGGTCACGCAGGGGACGCAGCTTGCGGCCGTCGCCGCGGCCAAGGGTTTGAAAGCGGTGAACTCGCCGCCGTTTCAGCGGCAATCCGAAAACGCGACCGGCGTGCCGCCGGCGTTGGTTGACAAGCTATTCGCGGCGAAGCCCGGGGGCGTCGTCACCCTGTCCGACGCGACCGGGTCCTATGTCGCGCAATTGGCCAAGGTCGAGGCCCCGCAAGCCGCCGCCACCCCCGAGCTGTCGCGCGAGGTTACCGCCGGCATCCAGGCTGACCTCGGCGAGGAATACACGCGGGCACTGCGCGCTCGTTTCCCCGTCGAGATTCATCGCGACACGCTCGACCGGCTGTTCTGATGGCCTAGCCGATCTGCGCTTGTCGCAGAATAACCCACGCATAGAGCAGAACGGCGGCTCGTCAAGCCCTTACATGCGGTTGCGACGACGCCGGATCAGGCCTAACCCCAGCAGGGCACCGGCAAGGAGAGACCGGCTGGCCGGTTCGGGCACCGCGGTTGACTGCGAGGTAATCAGAACATCATCGAGCAGCTCACCTTCAACTGATCCGGGTGGGTCATTGCTCTGAAAGGTCAGGAACGACGACGTGGGTGCCGTCACCGTGATCATAGCATTCGAAACTATGCCGGAGCTATTGTCATTACTCGCAAGAACGAATGTTTTGTCATATGGTCCAAACGTAACAGTCACTGAGTCCGTGGGACCACGCTGCGAGCCGATAAGGTCGAAGCTTAATAGATAGGTGGTGCCGGGATTGAGGGTAATCGAGCTATTCGATTGAAGGACGCCAACAGGATTGCCGCCTGTTCCATCCATATCAACGCAATTTCCCGACTCGGGCGGCGCGCAGAGGCTGCCGAAAAGCGCCCCGCCAACGATGTCGACATTGGTGCCGTCGATGGTATGAAGGGCTCCGACGGCGGTAGCGCCCAATTGAGGGGTAAGCTCGTCAAAATTTTCACTCAACAAGACCGCGGCATGGCTTGGCCAGGTGGCGAACGCGCCGAGCGTCAATGCTGCCGCGGTTGGTAGAGGCAGGGCTCGCATTCCAACGCTCCTGTTGGACGCCGATCGTCAGGTGACCGCTGCGTCATTTAGCCGGTATCCCCTGGGTTCCGGGTCGCGGAGGACCCAAAAAATCGCACTTTCTAGCATCTTTGACAATAGCAATTCGCGTCGCGCGTGAATATGAGTTATTCTGAATGTCGCTTCCCTATACAGCACGCTAACGGAAAGCGTACAGTAAGATGGTATTTTCACGTCCAACCCAATTTTTTGGATTATCGCTTTCCAGACCCTCGAACGTCACCGCAAAGGCCAGACACCAACGGTAAGCGGGCCCGACAAACCGGAGGCTGATCACGGCGGTGTTGAGCCCACAGAGCGCAGAACCGAAGCGATGATCGGCATGCCAACCTCGTCGGGCAGGGTCATCACCGATTCGGGATGAAATTGGACGGCGGCGATCGGCAATTCCGCATGCTCGATCGCCATAATCACGCCGTCCGCGGTCTCGGCGGTTATCGACAGCGACGCCGGCAGTTCGGCGCGCCGCGCGTGAAGCGAATGATAGCGGCCGACGGTGAACTCGGTTGGCAAGCCGCGCAGCAACCTGCCGCCCAACGCACGCACCGTTGACGGCTTGCCGTGATACGGGGTCCCGAGCACATCGAGCGCGCCGCCGAAATACTCGACGATCCCTTGCAGCCCGAGGCAGACCCCGAAAACCGGCAATGCCCGCCCGATCGCGAGGTCGAGGGTCTCGTTGATCGCGAAGTCGCAAGGCCGCCCCGGCCCCGGCGACAGCACGACGAGGTCGGGTGCGGCGCCGCGCCGCAATTCGGCGCGCGCCATGTCGGGGCGCATCGTCACGACCTCGGCGGCGGTCGTGCGGATGTAATTCGCCAGGGTGTGGACAAACGAATCTTCGTGGTCGATCAGCAATACCTTGCGGCCGCGCCCGGCCCCCGAGACCGCCGCGGGCACCGGCGTCGCAGCGTGAGCCTTCTTGCCCCGGATCGCGCTGAACAGCGCCGCGGCCTTGAGCCGGGTTTCGGCCTCTTCGGCTTCGGGGTCACTATCGTAGAGCAGGGTGGCGCCGGCGCGCACTTCGCCGACGCCGTCCTTCATGCGGATCGTGCGCAGGGTCAGCCCGGTGTTCATATTGCCGTCGAAGGTGACGCGGCCGATCGCGCCCCCATACCAGCGGCGCGACGATCGCTCCTCCTCCTCGATAAAGCGGATCGCCCACAATTTTGGGGCGCCAGTCACGGTCACCGCCCAGGCATGGCTCAAAAATCCGTCGAGAGCGTCGAATTCCGGGCGCAATTCGCCCTCGACGTGGTCGACGGTGTGGATCAGCCGCGAATAAAGCTCGATCTGGCGCCGGCCGATAACGCGCACGCTGCCCGGAACCGACACCCGCGACTTGTCGTTGCGGTCGACATCGGTGCACATCGTCAATTCGCTCTCGTCCTTTGTCGAATTGAGCAATTCGCGGATGCGCTCGGCGTCTTCGACCGGGTCGCGGCCGCGGGCGATGGTGCCGCTGATCGGGCAGGTCTCGATCCGTCTTCCCTCGACCCGCACGAACATCTCGGGCGAGGCGGAGACCAGAAACTCGCCATCGCCGAGATTGATCAACCCGCCATAGGGCGCGGGATTGGCTTGCCTCAGCCGCTGAAAGACGACGCTCGGCAGGTCGGGGCAACGATCGGCGAACAGCTGTCCCGGGACCACCTCGAACAGGTCGCCGCGGACAAACGCCTCTTTGGCGCGTTCGACCAAGGCGGCATATTCACCCGGGCCGTGGTCGCTTTCGCTGGGGGCGAGCGCCGGCGCGCGGTCGGGGCGATAGGGTGCCGTCGCCGTCTGCCGCGACAACCCGACGGTCGACGCGCCGGCGAATTCGAACTCATAGCGACGGGTCGTTGCGATCTGGCGCATATGATCGACGACCAGGATCTCGTCGGGCAGGTACAGCACCAGGTCGCGCTGGTCCGCCGGCCGTGGCAGGCGCAACCGCATCGGTTCGAACTGGAACACGAGATCGTAGCCAAAAGCGCCGTAAAGACCGAAATGCTCGTCCTCGGCGCTGGCGAAAAGATCGACCATTGCGCGCAATACCGAAAACACCGAGGGCTGGCGGCTGCGCTGCTCTTCGGCAAAGCGCTCGATGGTCTCGGCGATTTCGCCGTCGATCCGGTCGTCGCCGGTTGGATCGAGCCGCACCGCCGCCATCCCCGAAAGCGCGCGTGCGATTGGCGGCAGCAGTACACGGCCGCGCGGGTTCAGCGCCTCGATCGCGAACCCTCGACCGCGCGCGGTAAAGGCCACGGGCGGGTCGATAAACCCCATATCCCAGCGCGTGTAGCGGCCGGGAAACTCGAAGCTCGACGAAAACAGCACACCGCGCCGGTCGTCGAGCGCCCGCGCCAATGCGTTGTCGGCCGGCTGATAGGCCTCTTCGCGGACTTCGCGTGCGACCGCGATGCCGCCCTTGGTGATGTAGCGGGTAACCTGCATGCGAAACCCCCTCCGCTGCAGGCCGCTTCGACGATCCCGGGAAACCCGCCCTTAGAAAAGCGAAGGCCGCCCGGAACTCCCGAGGCGGCCTCAATCGAAAACGTCAAGCGATGGCCGCCCGTGTCAGATGGGCCACCACCAGATTGACTGTGCCAATAAAACCATGGCGGAGTGGTTAGCAGATTATGTCCGGCCTCGCAATCGTTCCTTGATTTGGGTCCCACGCAGGTCTCGGAGGTCCCCCGGCACCCTCGGCTCGTTGCCGCGTACCCTCTTCACCGTGTTTTGATCGCTGGTCACCTTGGCATCGCCGCGAACCGCGATAAATAGCGCAACAGCCGCTTTGCGGTCGGCCCCTGGATATGGGAGAAGGTTCGTGCGGCGCTACCGTCCGACGATGCCGATGTTGTTCGGCTTGTGCATGATCTTGCTTGCTGGCTGCGCGCAGAGCGCTCCCACAATATCGCAAGCGCAGGTTCCGCCGATTAAACCGGGAATGGCGCGGGTTTGGTTTTTGCGGGGGTCGATATCGCCAAATCCGGGTGTCCAAGCATTCGCGCCGATGATCTATGCTAATGGGGCGCCGGTCGCGGCCATACCGCTCGGAACCGGGTTTTACCGCGACTTCGCGCCGGGAGCCTACCAGTTCACGGTGCAACCCTTCGGCCTCCCGACTGGTCAGGCAACCACCCTGCAACTAGCGCCGGGGACGGGGGCCTATCTCAACGTCGACTGGGTATCCAGCTGGACGCAGGGGTATCCGCCGGCGAGCTGGAATTTCGCGCCCAATACCTTCGCCATCCTGAAAATGCCGACGCAGGTCGCGCAGGCCTACCTCCCGACCTTGGGCTATCTCGGCGAGCGATAAACCCGCGGACGCGAGGACAGTCGCGCGCGGTTAGGTAGGCGCCTTAATCACGCTGCCGAACCGCCGGCCGGGACCGCATCTCGCGGCACGGTCGCAAAGCCTGGGTCATTCTTGCCTTCCCGACGGAGGCCTGGCGCAGGCCGCGACCCTGGGAGCGGGCGTCGGAGCGATTATCAGGATGACGCTCGCAACCGCGTGGACGAGAGGCAGCACGGCGGCTCACAATGCCGCGTGAGCGCCGCCTGCCGGCCCGAGGAGCCGGGGCCGAGGAGACAGTGAATGAAGGAAGGCTTTCGCATTTATGATACCGACACCCATATCGACCCCGGTGCCGATGTGTTGGAGAAATACGTCGATCCCGGCTTTCGCGAGCGGCTCGACGATTTGGCGCCCTATCGCGTTGCGATCAAGTCGCGCAGCGTCGATGGCGGCGTCCGCCACACCTACCGCTTTGAGAGCAAGCGCTATGAGCGCACCCTGGGCGAGGCCGAGTCGCGCCCGGGCTCACCCGACGGCCGGGTGTGGCGCGGCGAGCGGCGGCCCTTGCCCGGCGTCGTCGATGACCGCTCGGACAACCGTGTGTTCGACATGGATGCCGAGGGCTCGGACGTGCATTTCCTCGTGCCCTCGGTCTGGACCAGTGTCGTCGGCCTCCCGGATGTGTCGCTCGAAATCGGGCTGATCCGCGCCTATCACCGCCACATGCAGGAGTTTTGCGGCCCGTTCCCGGATCGTTTGAAGGGCCCGATCGTCGCCTCGACCCGCGACGTCGCGGAGGCGGTGCGCGAAATCCGTGAATGGGGCAAGTCGAAATGGGCGGTCGCAGTGCAGCCCTTGCTCGACAACGACCGGCCGGTCGATCACCCCGACCTCGAACCGATCTGGCGCGCCGCCGAGGAGCACGATTTGGCGGTCGCGCACCACAGCTTTACCTGGTCGCCGCCCTATTTCCCCGGCTACGAGGACATGTGGGACAATGTCTATCTGGCGCGATTGTGCTCGCACCCCTGGGGAGCGATGCGGTTTATGGCCGGGTTTCTCGCCGGCGGAATTTTGGACCGCTATCCGGCGCTGCGGCTTTGCGTCCTCGAATGCGGGTTTGGCTGGCTGCCGTTCTGGGTGCGGCGGATGGACGAGCAGGTCAGCTATGTCGGGCGCACCGCCAAATTAAAATATCTGCCGAGCGAGCATTTCGCCGCCGGGCGGGTGTTCTGCAACATCGAGGCGCATGAGCACGAGCCGATGTTCAACATGGTGACCGGCGCCTTGGGCGACGGCGTGTTGATGTTCGGCTCGGACTATCCGCACTATGAATCGTGGTTCCCGCACTCGGTCGACAAGATCCTCGAATGGCCGAGCCTGGGCCCCGACATTCGTCGCAAGCTGTTCTGGGAAAACGCCAATCGTTGTTTCAAGCAGACCTGAGTCCAACCGGCATGAGGCCGCGGCAGATTTGAATATGTTGAACTTATTTACGATTCGATCCCGCTACCTTTTCCTCGCTTTCCCGGCGTAGGCCGGGATCCACGCCCGCAGTGGATCCCGGCCTACGCCGGGATGACGAGTGCGAAGATGGCGCGCGCTTCCTTTTTCCGATGGAGACGCCGTCAGCACCCGGGTGGGCGTCGGGAGCCGCGCTCAGGCCGAGTGGCCGGCGTAGCTCGTCAGATCGATGAACTCGAGCACCGTGCCGTCGGGATCGTGAAAATAGGCGCGCGGACCATTAAGCACACCGCCTTGGCGGTCCTCCTCAAAGGTGATCTCGACGCCGTGGCTGCGCAGATGGTCGAGCGCCGCCTGGTATTCGCCGTCTGCTATGACAAAGGAATGGTGGACGCCGCCATGGTTGTCGAGCACCGGATTGATCGGCGGCTCGCGCTTGACCAGGATCAGGCAAGTCCCAGCCGCGTCGAGAAACGCCATCCGTCCGCCGCCTACCGTCTGCAAATGCCGGCAGCCGACCACGTCGGTGTAAAACCGCGTGCTGTTCGCGACGTCGCTGACCGGAATGCTGAAATGCGCAACAGCCGTGATCGCGACCATCTGGCCCCTCCCTTGGTGCTGAAGCCCTTATCATCGGACCGCAGCTTTGCCTGCGCCAGGGTTAAAGCTAAATCCTGGGACAGGAAAAGTTCATGTCCCAGTGTCCCAGCCAGAGCAGTTTCCGACCGAGTTGCCACGGGGTCATTGCGAGGAGCGGAGCGACGAAGCAATCCCGAGCAGACGACGGGCAGCGGCCCGCGATTGCTTCGCTGCGCTCGCAATGACCGTGTCCGAAACTGGTGATCGAACCAGATCCGAAGCGACTCTAATTGACCGGAGCGGTCAGCGCGCTGGGATCGAATGGAATCCGGAAAGGGTCGGAAGCATTGCATTGCGATTACGACCGTCTATCGTACAGTTTTGGCGCGTCTCTCGCGGCAACCGTAGGCGTCGCTGGCGCGGTGACGATCGCTTTCTCCGCTGCCTACCGGACGCATGGGGGCGAAAAATCCGCAATGTCCAATACCGTCACCATCGACCTGGAAGACGACGCGGGGCGAGCCCTCGATCGGCTGGCGCAACAAACCAATCGGTCCGTCGATGCACTCGTGAACCAAGCCGTCCGTGACTACCTGAATCTCCAGGAATGGCAATGG
>DATMKU010000121.1:0-6950 GCA_035570935.1 Allostellaceae bacterium | reverse complement strand
CTCGAACGCGCCATCTACGATTACATCGAACACAACAATGCCCACCCGAAGCCTTTCGTCTGGACAAAATCCGCGAGCGACATCATCCGCAAAGTCAACCGTGGCCGAGCGGCTCTGCAAATGCCGCCTCTGCCGCGCCATCAATAATTGTAAGCCTTTGCACGAGACACTACACTAGCTGAGACTGTAGGGTGCGAAGGACGCACGCTCTTTGAAACCGAGCGCCCGCTCGGGTGAGACGGTGAGACGGACGCGAAATCATCCGGTTCCAACGCACGATAATTAAGACGGAGCACGGGGACAGCCGGATCCCTGCAACCGCCGTCGTTGTCAAGTTGGAGCACACCTCTCGTCGAGGGTCATAGGCTTAATCTTGACACTTCTGGCCTTTGTGCGCGACCCGAGCTCGCATTTGCCAGCCCGCTTGCCGCCCGCCGCGCTATTGCCGACGAGGTGACGAGGTCAGAGTGCCGCTCGGTTATTTGGCGAGTATCCCTCTGCTCACCCGGCCCGGAGTACATCAACGACGCCACCTCGGCGGCCTGCTCCGCTTCGATGTTATGACTGGCGCGTTACGGTGCCAGCGACTGCGCAGCTCTCGGCAGTGGGCTTCGCGTCGCGTTTCTTGTCGAAGAGTTTCCCGCCGGCGGTCGGTTGACCAACACTTGATGCTGCCGTCATACCAGCCCCGTAATCCGGCCCGTCGGGTCTGGATCGCAGTGTGATGCAGTAGCGCATCGCGCACTCCTTCCCCTTTTTTCAAAGGGGCATGCTTGCGGCCGTCACAATCTGAACGTTGGCCCAAATTTCGATGGCGTCAGCCTGGTGGACTTTTGTTCCCGCCTCTTCCGTGTCGTGAAAGGCGTATACCCGTGCTTGCTTTAACCAGTCGGCCGTCGACCGGTAATGTAATCTCCACAATCCCGGTTTAGCGGGTGTCGCCTATAGTCACGATCCCTCTCCAAACGTGTTAGCGATGAACTCATAACCCCGAGCAACCGAGAGGGTTCTGTCGAGCGTGCAAGCGATCATTTTGTAAACTACTTCTGACGCCACGCTATTCTCTGCAGAAGCTTGCGGCGCTAACAGGTTCCGACCCGGCGCCTGTCGGTTTTCAGCTCAGTAGTCGAATTGGTATTTGAGGCCAAGGCTGGATCCGGCGGACTCGGCTGGGGTGGCGCCCGGTGTTGTGTTGGTGCCATTGCCGACCGTCCCCACCACCTTGAGGCCCCTAGCAATGTCGATTTCAACCTTTGCCTGGCTGCTGTTGCCCCCGGCGCCTTGCTGGGCGCCGACATAGACGCCCGGCGCGACATACCGCCCAGCGACCAGGGCCGAGCTGCCGTTGGCGGTGGTACCGACCGACAATTGTTCGAGGCCGAGGCTCTGGCTCAGCCCTTCAAGCGGTCCTCCGCCCGAGCCGACACCGCTCAGCTCGGCGAGAGAGCTGGCAATTGCGGCGAGTTGGAGCGGACTCGGCGAGCCGTTGCTGTTTGGATAGAGCATGCGCGCCAAGACCTGGTCTGCCGGCATCTCGGGCGTGCTCGTCACCGTCACCTTCGGGTGGCTGGCGCTGCCGCCGATCGTCAGCGCGGCGCTCATCGTCTGGGTCTGGCTGTTGACCACAAAATCGATGCTCGGATCGGTCAGGCTGCCGCCGTTGAAGCTGACCTCGCCGCTGTCGAAGGTCAGAGTCTGCCCGGCGATGTCAAGGCTGCCGCGGACCATGTGAAAGCTGCCCAATGTTTGCGGCGCGGCGGTGCTGCCGCCGACCTTGACCGAACCGGCGAGCTCGGCAAGGAGGCCGCGGCCGCGCACGACGACGTGCCGGGCGCCAACCGTCAGGTCGAGCCCAATTGCCGGCGGCGGTGCCGACGGTGGCGTGGGCGGGGCGCCGGCCATGCGCACCGCGAGAACCGGCACCGTTGCGGGCATGGTCTTTGGGATCCCGATCTGGGCCTCCAGCACGTCGACCCTTCCGCCAAGGGTGAGCCGGCCCAGCGCCGCACCCCGCAGATTTAGCCCGGCGTTGAGGTTCGCGGTCAGCAGATCGGTCGCCAATGCGCGGGCATTGCGCGCCGTGATCGTCAGATTGACAGGCATTCCCGGCGCCGACAGATCGACATTGCCGCCGAGCGCGATCGTCCCGGGCCCGGCATGCCCTTCTAAATTCGTCACCCTGACCGTCGTGCCGGCAGCGTCGATGCGCCCGTTGATGCCGGTGATGTGAACGCCGAGGCCGAAATCCTCAATCGCGGCGTTGGCCAGCCGGATCGTGCCGTTGATCCGCGGCGCGCTCAGACTCCCGCCGACATCGCCGTCGAGCGCGATCTTGCCGGTCGCCCGCCGGCCGCCGGCGGTGAGCAGCGGGTCGAACATCACCAGATCGAGGCCGCCCGCGGCATGCAGAGCGATCATGCCCGAGGCAGCGGTCGACAGCCGGCCGTTGACCGACAAGCTGGCCAACGGGCCGGCGGTCAGGCGCGCGTCGATATGCGCGTCGCTGCCCGCAATGTCGGCCGCGGCGCTGAGATTGGCCGCCGGCAGCGCGCTCGCCGGGCCGTTGCGCAGTCGCACACCCGTCGCTGCCAGTGTGATCCGTCCGACCGGACGCTGCGGCGTACCGGTCAACCGGGCATCGCCACGCAGCACTCCGTCGATCGCAACGCCCGGCGCAAATGCGGCGGCAACGTCAGGCGAAAGGTTCCGCAGCGCCACGCTCAGATTGAGCGTCGGCGACAATCGGCCGTTCGCCTCGATCGTCGCCTGGTCGAGGCCGAGGCGCAGATGATCGAGGCCGATGCCGTTGCCGAACCCGACCCGGGCCGGCGCCAGCAGATGCAGGTCCTTGCCTTTCCACACCGCCTGCAGGCGCGAGATCGCGGCGACCCTGGTTACGGCGTTGACCGTGCCGGCCGCAGCGAAGCGCACATCGCCGCTTTTCGGGTCGCTGATCGCGGACTGCACGTCGAGTCTCAGCGCATCCTTGGGGCCGGCGAGCGCGATCCCGGCCGAGGCGGCGACGCCGCCCGCCGCTCGGCCGCTGGCGGTGACCTGCGAAGCCAGCACAGGATCGGAGAGCGGATCGGTGACCGTCGCTCTGAATTCGGCCCGGCCGCCCGCGGCCGCGCCGGCGAGCCCGACATTGTTTGCGGTGACGTGCAGGTCGGCGCGTTGATGGCCGCCGGTTTCGGCCGTCGTCAGGCCGGCAGTGATCGCCCCGGTGAGCGGCCGGCCGATCAGCGGGCGCAGATCGTCGAGGCGGGTCATCCGCAAATCGAGCTGCCCGAGCGGGAAGCGGCCACCGGTGGCGAGCGCAAACGCTCCCTGCGCATGCGCGCTCTTCCAGTCGGCCTGCTCAATTGTGAGCTTGATCCCGCCGTCGCCGCCGCGCAGGCCTACGAGCGCCAACCGCAGCGGCGCCCCTAGGATGACGCCGTCGGCGTTCAGACGGCCGGCGGGCCGATCGGGCAGGCCCTTCACCTCGGCCCTGGCGGCGATCGGGCCTGGCGGCGAGCCGGCAGAGCCGAGCGTACCGGAAAGATTGGTCGTGGCGGTAATATTGCCGATGGCCCCGCTCGCCTGGCCGCGCAGCTCGAGCCTGCCAGCCAGCGCCGGCACGGCACTCGTCAAATCGGGGAGCGCGAGCCGCCAGTGAAGCGCCAGCGCTTGGGCGCCGAGCTGGCCCGCCGCCGAGACGGCGAGCTTGCGGCCGTCGATTGCAAAGCGCGAAAGGGTGACCTTCGATCCGGACGCCGTCGCCGACAAGGTCAGACGCGCCGCGTCGCCGATCAGCGCCGGCGCCGGTGCCGTCCCACCGGTAACGCCGACGGTCCCGCCCATGTCGAGCCGAGCTGTGGCGCCGTCGATCGCCGTCCGGAGGTCGAACGCCGCATGTCCTTTTAGGTCGAGCCCGCCGACCGCCGCCAGCGGCGCCAAGTCAGGGAGCGTCAGCTTCCCTTCGCCGTGCTGTTGCTCAGCCGTCGCAGCACTGCCGGCAAGGGTCAGCAGTGGATGGGTCAGCGAAAAGCGGAGCGGCCGGTCCGACCGGTCGAGTTGAACCTCGGCCGCGACCCGAACCGGCGCCGCGGCCAGGAGATCGGGACGGGGCCCGGGAATATCCAGCCCGCTGAGCACCGCCTGCAAATGTAGAGATCCAGCATCGCCGTTGAGCATGGCGGCAATGTCGCTCACAGAGACTTGTGCCGCGCTGAATGCAGCGATGTCGACCTTGGCGGAGACCGCGGGCCGGGCGAACGGGCCGTCGATCTTGGCGTCGAACGCGATCGACTGCCACGCCAGCTCTGGCCGTGGCCTCATCGCCGGTGCAGTCGCGCTCGCGACGAAATTGGCCGAGCGGTGCTCGATATCGAGCCTGCCGTGCGCAGACAGGCGGGCCGGGCCGGCCCCAAGGGTCACTTGCCCGGCAACCGCCGAAAGCGGTCCGGCAAAGGAGCCGTCGACCGACAGCGGGCCGAGATCCGGCAAGCCGGCGAGGGCGGAAACCAAGCCGTGCGCCGGCTCCTGCCCCGTCAGGGTAAGCGCGAGGTCAGCCGCGCCGCGGCGCGCTGCCAGATGATACTCCCCAGGGGCGCCGATACCGTGTACGGCCAGGACGACACGCCCCTCCCCGGTCGCGGTGATCGCAGCCAAACCGTCGAGCGCGAACGAGGCGGCGGTTCCGGTTACCGCAGGCGCGAGTTGGAGCCGGCCGACATGCAGCGTATCGACCTCTAGCGCCAGCGACGAGCTCGACGAACTCGTCCCGGACGGAACCGGGCGACGCAGCACCGCGATTTTCGTCGCCGCGAGCCGATCGATCGCGATCGCGCCTCGGGCGAGCCGCAGCGGCTCCCAGTCGAGGTCAAGATCATCGATCCTGGTCCAGACCCCGCTCTTGTCGGACAGGCTCACTTCTGCCGCTTTGAGCCGGTCGGGAAAGCGGCCGGAAAGCTCGTGGATCGTGACTAGTCCGCCAGTCAATCGCAGCGCGAGCCGCGCAACAATCGCCAGTCCCGGCTGCGTGTTGGCGGCAGCCAGCAGCACCACGACCGCTACCACGACCAAAGCAATCAGAGCGGCAACGCCCCGGATGATCCATCTCAAGGCGCGCCGCATCAGAATGCCTGTCCGATACCGAGATAGATTTCGAAACTACCGCCATTCGGGATCCTTGTCAGCGGCACGGCGACATCGAGCCGGATCGGCCCAAAACTCGTGTAGTAGCGAAAGCCGAGTCCGGCGCCGAATCTCAGCCCGTCGCTGAATGGAGAACTCTGGGCGGCGACTTGTCCGCCGTCGACAAAGGCGGCAAATCCGTAATGGGCGAGGATGCGCTGGCGGTACTCGACGGTGCCGGCGACGATCGATGTCCCGCCTTCCGGCGTGCCGTCGGGAAACTGCGGGCCGATCGATTGGTATTCGTAGCCGCGCACGGTGGCGCTGCCGCCGGCATAGAAGCGCTGGTCGGGCGGCAGCTCGAACTGGCTCGCCCCTTCGACGACCCCGAGCAATCCCCGCAAGGCGATGACGCTGCGGCCGGGGTTATTCCACAGGGACGACAGATTGAGATAGGTCGATCCCGAGAGCTGCATCGGCACGAAGACCGCATGCGAGCTGCCCAGCGACAGGGTCGGCGTCCCCGTTGCTGCGGCCCGCACGCCGTTCGTCGGATCGAGGAGGCTGTTGGTGCTGTCGTATTTAACGGCGAGAGGCAGCCCGACCAGCGTGTAGTCGCGGATCACGCCCTGTTGCGTGATGTTCTCGGCTTCGCCCGAGATGCCGATCGAGGCGCTCCAATGCGTCCACAACGTCCGCTTCACCAATACGTCGGCGCTGACTCCTTTTTGGAAATAGGCTAGCAGGTTCTGCCTGACAGCGCTCAGATCGACTTGCAGGGACTGGTTGCGGTCGAGAAAATCGGGCTTGATGAACTGTGCCGTGAAGTAGTTCGCCGGACCTTTGATGGCCGTCCCACCGCCCTGAACACCGGCGGTCAGGTTCAGCTGTTCGGCGTTGCCGAACAGGTTGCGGTCCGACCAGCTCGCCGTCAGATTCGCGCCGAGATCGGTCGAATACGCCGCTCCGACGCTGACGGCATGGGCCGGCCCTTCGACGACGTCGAACTCGACCGGGATGCGGCCTTCGGCGTCCAGGCTGTCGGCGGTCTTCACCAGTACCGAACGGAACACCGCGAGCGAGACGAGATCGGCGCGCGCCTTCTCGACGGCCTGCGGGCTGTACTGCTCGCCGGTATGGATCAGCAACCGCTTCTCGACAAAGTCCCGGTTCACAGTGCGCAGCCCCTTTACCGAAATACTGCCGAAATCGACCCGCGGGCCAGCCGTCACCACGTAGGTGACGTCAAGGCTGTTGGCCGCCGGATCCTCGATCACCGTTGGTGTTGGTACCTTGGCGAGGGCATAGCCGTGGGCGCGCAGCGCATCGAGCAGGCGCATCTGCGCCGCCAGCACATCCGCGGCGCGCGCCGGCACACCCGGCGCCAAGCCGAGCTGTGCGCGCACCTTGGCCGGCACCGCCCCCTGAATTTCGACTTTGCGGATGTGGAACAGCGGGCCCAGCTTCGGCGAGACCGCCACGGTTACGGGAGGGCTCGCCGGCGCACGGCTCAGCAGCTCGGGGAGACTGCTGTCCTCTAACCCATGATCGGCGATCGTGATATCGACGCTGCCTTTGTAATAGCCAAAGCTGTGCAACGCCGACACAAACCGGTCGTCGTCTTGGCGCGCCCTTTCGACCAGAGCGAACGGTCCGGCCGGCGCGCTCTTTTCGAGGCTCAACATGTTCGACGCGTCATGCAGCGCCTGGTCGAGAGCATCGTTGCCGGTCTTTTTCAGACTAACAGTGTAGGGCTGCGGGTCCGCCGCTTGCGACTGCGCTGTTGTCACCGCGAAGGCCGCGGCCGCGAAGGCTGCTGCTCGGCAGCGCAT
>DATMKU010000120.1:0-21804 GCA_035570935.1 Allostellaceae bacterium | reverse complement strand
CGCATCCCCGTCTTGCGCGATTGGTTCGACCCCTCGATTGAGACGCCCGGCGGCTACGACACGCTCAACCGCGGCCCCAGCATCATCCGCGGCGAAGTCCGCCCGTTCGAGCAGGTTTTCGGCGCCGGGTTGCGCATCATTACCGATCTCGCCTCGCCGGCGGATGCGCGCATGGTCGTCACCCCCGGCCAGTCCGGCAACCCGCTCTCCAACCATTTCGCCGACTTGATGCGGCCGTGGCGCGATTCCGCCTGGCTCGTTCCAGACCGCGCCGCCCCCGTCGCAACCCTCGATCTGATCCCCGCCAATGAATAATGATCTACCGGTCACGATCGCCGATATCCGCGATGCCGCCGCCGCGATCGCGGGAGCGGTCGCGCAGACGCCGACGGTCGCCGCCCCGGTATTGTCCGAACTCGTCGGCGCCGAAATTTACCTTAAGCTCGAAACCCTGCATCGCACCGGCTCGTTCAAGGAGCGCGGCGCCCTGAACAAGCTGTTGACCTTGAGCCCCGAGCAGCGCCGCGCCGGCGTCGTCGCGATGTCGGCCGGCAACCACGCCCAAGGTGTCGCCTATCACGCACAGCGCCTCGCCGTCCCGGCGACGATCGTCATGCCCGAGGGCACGCCGTTTATCAAGATCGACCATACCGAGGCCTTTGGCGCCACCGTCATGCTCAAAGGCGATAGCCTCGCTGCCGCGCGTGAAGCCGCGCAAGCGGTCGCCCGCGAACGCGGCCTGAGATTTGTCCACCCCTACGACGACACGGCGGTGATCGCCGGGCAGGGGACGATCGCGCTCGAACTCCTCGCCGACCAGCCCGATCTCGACGCCATCGTCGTGCCGGTCGGCGGCGGCGGCCTGATCTCCGGCATAGCGGTGGCGGCCAAGGCGCTCGCGCCGCGGATCGAAATTATCGGCGTGCAGTCGACGCTCTACCCGTCAATGTACCGGCTGATGCGCGGCGAGGACCCCGGTCCTCCGGCTGAGCCGACGACCTTGGCGGAAGGGATCGCCGTCAAGGAGCCCGGTCGCCTGACACGCCGGATCGTCGAGGCGCTGGTCTCGGACATTCTGCTGGTCGACGAGGCGACGCTCGAAAGTGCCGTCGAAACGTTGCTCGAACGACAGAAGCTGATCGTCGAGGGCGCCGGCGCCAGCGGCGTTGCCGCGGTGCTGGCCGCGCCCTGGCGCTTTGCCGGCAAGCGCGTCGCGATCGTCGTCAGCGGCGGCAATATCGACGGCCGGCTGCTGGCTTCGATCCTGATGCGCGGGCTGGTGCGCGAAGGCCGGCTAGTGCGGCTGCGCGCCGAGTTGCCGGACGTGCCGGGCGCGCTGTCGCGCGTTTCGGGCATCATCGGCAAGCACGCCGGCAATATCGTCGAGGTTCATCACCAGCGCCTGTTCCACGACACCTCGGTCAAGCGCGCCGAACTCGACGTCGTCGTCGAGACCCAGAACCGGCGCCATGTCGAGGTCCTGATCGGCGCGCTCAACGAGGCCGGGTTCCCGACCCGCCTCCTTCTCTCCGAACCCGCCGAAGACCCGGTATAGACCCGAACCGTCGATGGCCGGCGCGTATGTGTCTCTCGGCCCCGCTCGCGGGGAGAGAGCCGGGATGAGGGGCGTGGACGGCCAATCGCATGGGTGTTTGCCGGGCTTAGCCCTCACCCTCGACCAGGATCAGCCGGGCGGTCGAATTGGCCTGGCGGATCTTCAATGCCTGCTGGTATTCGTCCGAGTGGTACCAGCGACGCGCGGTGTCGGCGTCGGGGAATTCGATAACGACGACCCGTTTGGGCTCGGGCGAGCCTTCGAGCAGGTCGGCCCTGCCGCCGCGGACGACAAACCGCCCGCCGAACCGGGCGATGCTGGCCGCGGCGAGCGGCCGGTACGGCTCGTACCCCGCGGGGTCGGTCACTTGAACATCGGCGATGACGTAAGCGGGCATGGCTTCTCCTCATCGGCCGTCTGCGGCCCTCTGCACTAGCAACTTAGCACAGCACATCCCGAAGGCGCCCGCTTGCCGCTGCCGCCGGCATCCCCACATGCTCGGCCATCGATCCGCAATCTTGGGGTTCGCCGTGACCGCGGGATACGACTTTTCTTGGCGCGCCGACCGTTTCGGGATACCCGACCCGGCGGCGTTTCCCGAGCTTTACGAGGGCGTGCTGTGGCGCCGGGTCTTGGCCTACATGCTGGACCTGTTGTTTATCGCCGTCATCATGGTCGGCGTTTGGGTCGGCTTTGCAGTGCTGTGGCTGCTGAGCTTTGGTGTTTTGGGGCCGGTGCTGTGGTTTCTGTTCGGCCTCGTTCCGCTCGCCTACCACACCCTGCTGTTGAGCGGCCGTCGCTCAGCGACCTTCGGCATGCGCTGCTTCGACCTCGAACTGCGCTCGGTGACGGGCGGGCGGCCGGGCTTTTTGCAGGCGCTGCTCCAGACGGCGCTGTTTTACGTCACCGTCGCGATGACCTGCTCGCTGATCCTGCTCGCCGCGTTGTTCAACCGCCGCCGGCGCACCCTGCACGATTTTCTCGCCGGCACCGTCATGGTACGGACCTTGCCGACTGGGTAGGGTCTGCCGCTACACGTAATGGGGCAGCGGCTTGCCTCGGGTCTCGGGCAGAACGGCGCGAGGATGAAAAACCAGGCCGACGAGGGTCGCCGCCGGGCCATAGCCGCCGAGCGCCACGATCAGGGCGCCGGCGATCAGCGGGCCGATGCAGGAGATCCAGCGAGAGTGGCCACACCCCAAACCCGAAGGTCACCGACAGCGTCATCAAAAACGCAGCGATGAGGAGCGGCTGAACACTCTTGTCTACAAACATGTTGGTGATCGTGAAACCTATTTTCCAGCCGTCGTGATTCGTCTGCCTAAGCGGGAATCCGGTTCGCTCGCGGGCTCTGCTTGACGAGGAAACGGAGATTCCCTCCGCTCTTCATAGAACCTAAACGCGATTTGTGCGTATTCAAGACGGCGAGTCATCGGCTCTCGTCCCCTATCGTGGCCGGCGGGTCTGACTGTTGCCCGGTGATCGGCGCAACAACGAGATCGCGAGCGGGAAAGAGGGTCAGGAATAAACGACAGGCCGGCCCCGTTGACACGCCGCTCGCGGCCGGTCGCGACACGACGCCCGGCGAAGCGCGGGCCGGCGATATCGCGCCCGTGATCTTCCGCTCGGAGGCTCGCGGCGCCAGCACTCGACCGGCGCTGGAAGTCCCGGCTCGGCCGGGTTGGACTGATCAGGAGGACGATATGCGCATGTTTCGCGTCCCTCTCTTTTACCTAATTTTAGCTGCGAGCACCCTCATGCTCGGCCCGGTTCCTGCTTCCGCGCAGATCGGGGCTTCGATTACGGTCGCCCCCCCAGGACTCCCGATTTATTCGCAACCGCTAATTCCGAGCGTCGGCTATATCTGGACACCGGGCTTTTGGGCTTACGGCCCATATGGCTATTACTGGGTGCCGGGAACCTGGGTGCTGCCGCCTGCCGTCGGCCTGCTGTGGACACCCGGTTATTGGGGCTGGGTCAACGACGCCTATGTCTGGAACACCGGTTATTGGGGGCCGCAGGTTGGTTTTTACGGTGGAGTCAATTATGGTTTTGGCTATACCGGCAGCGGATACGACGGCGGATATTGGAACAATGGTGCATTATATTATAATCGCGCAGCCAATAATATTGGAGGGACAAACATCACCAACGTTTATACAAAAAATATCAATGTCAATCAATCGGTGACCAACATTGCCTACAATGGCGGCCCCGGGGGTGTGCGGGCGCAGCCAACGCCTGCGGAGGTCGCGGCGTCACACGAGCATCGGATCCCGCCAACCTCGGTACAGGTCCAGCATCAGCAGGCAGCCAGCACCAACCATGCCCAGTTGGCCTCGGTGAACCAAGGCCGTCCGCCGATTGCCGCCACCGCCAGACCCGGCGAATTTACCGGATCTGGGGTCGTCGCGGCGCATGGCGCGCCGGCAAGAGCGGCAGAACAGCAGCCACCCACTGGGCAGCGCGCAGTCCCGCCGAACGCGGCGGGGCAGCATGCGGTTGCGGGGCGGCCGGGACAGGCGCCGGCCGCTCAGGCGCGTCCGGCCGAGCAGCATGCGGTGCCGGGGCGGCCAGGACAGGCGCCAACCGCTCAGGCGCGTTCGGCCGAGCAGCATGCGGTTCCGGGGCGGCCGGCGCAGACGCCAGCTGCTCAGGTGCGTCCGGTGGAGCAGCATGCGCTTCCGGAGCGCCCGGGACAGACGCCATCTGCTCAGGCGCGCCCGGCACCGCCACACGTAGCCCCGCCGCCCGCGGCACAGGCGCACGCTGTCCAGGCGCGGCCGGCGACGCCACCCGCGGCACAGGTCCAGCAGGAACGCGCCGCGCAACAGCACGCCATTCAGCAGCAACGCCCGGCGCCGCGGCACGCTCCCCAGCCGCGGCAAGCCGCCCAACATCCGCCGGCGCCGCACCCTGCGGCAAAGGGACAAGCGCATTGTCCTGAGGGAGGTTGCCGCTGATGATTATCGTCTGCGCGCGGCATCGGCCAAACAATTGACATCGTTCTTGTCATCCCGGCCCAGGGGTGGCTCGGGGTGATGAGATGGACGGGTGGACCGCCCTGCTCGATTAAGCCGCCCGCGCGTCTTCGAGCACCATCGCGGCGCATTTCTCGCCGATCATGATCGACGGCGCGTTGGTGTTGCCGCCCGGCACCTGCGGCATAATCGAGGCGTCGGCGACGCGCAGTCCTTCGACCCCGTAAACCCGCAACCGCGGATCGACCACGGCGTCGACCTCGCGGCCCATCCGGCAGGTGCCGACCGGGTGCAGGTTGGAGACGCCGCGCACGCGGATCTCCTCGATCAAGTCGGCTTCGCTCTCGACCTGCGGGCCGGGCAACACCTCTTCGGCGATAAACGGCTTCAGCGCCGGCTGCGCGGCGATCTTGCGGGAGAGCCGCATGCCGTAAATCAGCGCCTGGAAATCGGCGTCGCTGGCCAAGAAGTTGAACTGGATCGCGGGCGGCGCCAGCGGATCGGGGCTCTTGATCCGCACCCAACCGCGGCCGTCCGGCCGCAGATGCACCGGGCTGAAGGTGAAGGCCGAGAACGGGTGCGGCTTGATCCCGGTGCGCAGCCGCTCGACCGCGCTCCAGCCCGACATGTTGATCTGCAGATCGGGCTGTTCGAGGCGCGGATCGGTGCGGACCAGCGCGCCGGCATATATCCCGGCATTCGACAGATGACCGGAGCGGCTCGTCGCATATTGCACCGCCGCCTTCAGCTTGCGCGCCCCGCTCATTGCCATGTCGTTGACCGTAACCTTCTGGGTGCAGCGCCACACCAGGTAGGTGTTGAAATGGTCGTGCAGATGCCCGCCGACTCCGGGCATGTCGCGCACGACCGGAATACCGAACTCGGCCAATAAACCGGCGGGGCCGAGCCCGGAAAGCTGCAGCAGTTGCGGCGAGCCGTAGACGCCGCCCGAGACGACGATCTCGCCGCGCGCCCGCGCGGTCTTGTGTCCGTCGGGCGTGTGGTACTCGACGCCGACGACGCGGCCGTTCTCGAACAGGAGGCGAGTGGCGTGGGCGTTGGTGGCGACGGTCAAATTCTGCCGACCGCGCGCCGGGCCCAGATAGGCCCGCGCCGAACTCCAGCGCCGTCGGTTGGTGGTGGTCGTCTGGTAATAGCCGACACCCTCCTGCCGGGCGCCGTTGAAATCGTCGTTGGCGGGTATACCGGCTTCGATCGACGCCTTGACCATCGCGTCGCCGAGCGGCGAGCGAACTGGGTTCGACACGTGCAGCGGACCGCCCGTGCCGTGGAACTCGTTGCCGCCGCGCTCCTGGTCTTCGGCTCTTTTGAAAAACGGCAACACCGAATCCCAGTCCCAGCCTTCGCAGCCGCGCTGACGCCAGCCGTCGTAATCGGTCGAGGTGCCGCGCATATAGACCATGCCGTTGATCGAACTGGTGCCGCCCAAGACCTTGCCGCGAGGCTGGTAAAGGGTGCGGCCGTTGAGCTCCTTTTCGGGCTCGGTTTCGAACATCCAGTTCACCTGCGGATTGGTGAAGGTTTTGGTGTAGCCGAGCGGAATATGAATCCACGGGTTGGTGTCGCGCCCGCCCGCTTCGAGTAACAACACGCGATATTTCCCGGACTCGCTGAGTCGCCCGGCCACCGCGCAGCCCGCCGAGCCCGCCCCGGTCACGATGAAATCATAGGTTTCTTCTGCTGTCGTCATCATGCTGCCCCCGACACTTGCCAAGGAACGATAACGAAACCCGGCGCCAGCGTGAAGCACGCAACCCGGGTTGCGTAGCGATTGCCTCGACGGCCGCGGCGCGGCATTGTAGCCGGATGGGCGGCCGGGCGCATCTTTCGTCGGATGTCAGCGAGATCAAGCTCGTCTTCTCGATCCCGCCGGAGCGGCCCACTCCCAATTTTTCCGGCAGCTGGAATGTCGCGCCGACCGACAGCCTGCCGATCGTGCGCTACGACGCCCGGGCTGGCGAGCGCACCCTCGACCTGATGCGCTGGGGTCTCGCGCCGTATTCGGCGAAGGACATCAAGGTCGGGTTCTCAAACATCAATGCCAAGGCTGAAACCTGGCTTGGCGAATTAACCGCCGATCCCGACCGGCTCAAAGGATTGCTCGCTTCCTATCCGGCGAACAACATGGTGATCTGGCCCGTCGACCGGCGCGTCGGCAACGTCAAGAACAACGATCCGTCGCTGATCGAACCGATAGCGCTCGCCGAGGCTAATCGGCTGGCGGCATCAGCGGCCGGGGCCGGCGGCTCACCGATCGCGACATAGATAAAGATCGCCTGGGTGACTTTGCGCACCCCGCCCGAGGCGCCAGGATTCTATGGACGTGATCGAGGTGCGGGCGGTGCGCGCGTCGCCTCGCCGTAGCAGCTGACCTCGTCGCCGACAAACACCGGCTCGTGAAACACCATCCCGTCAACCGCGACCGTAGCGCAGCGCCCGCCAGCTCGCTGCATCGCGAGATTGCCGCCGGCGAGATCCATTTGCGCCAACCGCCAGCCGCCGAAGGTGTCACCGTTTGGGTTGGCGTCGGCCGGCATCGCCATGACCCTGATCAGCGGCGCCGCCGCCGGGAGCGCGTGCGCCGAAGTTTGCTGTACCCTATCGGTGGTTGAATTCGTCATCCCTCTGGCTCACCGCATAAAAGGCCGTGACGCCTGTGTGAGCGTTGATCGTCAAGCCGGCGAACAAAGCTGACGCCGGTTCATAGCCTCTGGCGAAGCTCGTCTATTTTTCGTTAAGCCGCACCCGGACCACCAAACGCGCCGTTTCGCCACATGTGAACACTGTCGGACTTCCCCAGACGGGACACTTTCGGTGGGATTTGTCCTCTGACCTTTAAATCGTTGGCGTCCCCTACCGGATTCGAACCGGTGTTGCCGCCGTGAGAGGGCGGTGTCCTGGGCCTCTAGACGAAGGGGACGAGGCGCCGCTGTTAATAGCGGCTGGCGGCGGCGGCGGCAAGCGGGCGCGTCCGCCGGCCGGCAGCGCGCTGGGTTTACTCGCGGAAATTGACGTATTGCAGCGGCTGCTCGATCTTGAGACCGCGGATGACGGCAATCGCATCCTGCAGGTCGTCGCGCTTTTTGCCGGTCACGCGCAGTTCCTCGCCTTGGATCGATACCTGCACCTTGAGTTTGCTGCCCTTTATTTCCCGTATCAGCTGCCGGGCGAAATCGGCATCGACCCCCTGACGCAGCGCGATTGTCTGACGCACGGTATTTCCTGAAGCCTTTTCCGGCGGCTTGTAGTCGAGCGCACCGGGTTCGACTTTGCGCCGGGTCATGTGAACCTTTAATAATTCCTGCATCTGCTTAAGCTTCAGATCGTCGTCTGCAACGACGCTCAACCCGCCTTCCTTGCGTTCGATCGCGCATTTGCTGCCCTTGAAGTCGAAGCGCGTGGCGATCTCGCGCATTATCCCGGCGACGGCGTTGTCGACCTCGGCGAGATCGATCCGCGAGACGATGTCGAAGCTCGGCACGGCACTCTCCTCCGTCGGCCCTGACCCCCCAGGGCTTCGAATCTCGATATAGCGCGAATATTCGCTCTGATCAGTCTCGATCTTTGCGCGCGAAGACCGGTTGTTCCATAGCCGAGCGCAGAAACGCGCCGATCCGGCGATAAGCTTCGTCAAAGGGCAGGCGCTGCGCCGGCGCCGTCGTCGCCTCATCGACCCGAGCGCGTTCGCCCCATCTCTTTACCGCGAGGCTTAGTTCGGGATCGGCAAGAATGGAGTCGACCGCCTGGTTCTGCGTGCCGAGGCTGGGCGCGCCGTTTTCCGCGCTGAGGTCGCGGTAAAGCGCGATGACATAGGCGATGGCGTCCCCGATCAGTGCGGTGTCTTCGGTGAGGCCGGTCATGCGCTTCTCCAGTTCTCGATGCCCATGGGATAACGCCGCCCGATGGGTCATCGTTCGCTTATCGCCGGCTTGCAAACGCCCGGGCGGTCGCCGCGAGCCCGGATTCTGGCGTTACCAGGGGCCACCAGCCAAGGATGCGTCGCGTCTCTGCGTCATCGACCTGGAGGGACAGCGTCAGCCGCGCCAATGCCGGCCCCAGCGCCGGAACAGTGCAAAAGGCCGCGAGCAGCGTTGGCGGAACCGGAAACAGCCGCGCTCGACGCCCAAGTCCGCTTGCCAGGAAACGAGCCAATTCGGGGGTCGAGACATCAGCCCCATCGCAGGCCAGCAATACACGACCGCCAGCGTCGGGGTGCGTACAGACGAGCGCCAGAAGATCGACGAGGTTATCGAGAAAGATCAAACTGCGGCGGTTGTCGACGGCGGAGAATGGCAATGGCCCCCCGCTCGCGACCAATCGAATCAAGGCCCTCAAGTTTCCCTTGACCCCAGGTCCATAGACCAGCGGCGGCCGCAGAATCACGAGCTCCAGCCCGGTGTCATCCGCGGCCGTTCTCACAACGCGCTCTATCTCAAACTTGGCGCGGCCATAAGCGTCACCCGGCAGCGGCGGGTCGTCGCCGCGGAACGGCCTTCCGGGGGGCGTGGACGCTCCCATTGCTCGGATCGAGCTGACATGGACAAGGCGGCGCACTCCGGCCGCGGCGGCAGCATGCGCCAGTGCGCCAGCAGCTTCAGCCTCGCGCTCGGCGGCGGCGGGACTGACTGGGCGGTGGGCGCTGCCGGCGAGATGGACGGCGACATCGATGCCTTCGAGGTGCTTGACCCAATTGGTCCGCGGGCCGATAGCGCCAAGCGCGCGCAATGTAACCCCGGCGATGGGCTCCGCGGCGCCGCGCGTCGCGCCGAGCACGACATGGCCAAGGTGCGCCAGGTGATCGCAGAGGGCGCGGCCGATAAAGCCCGCCGCACCGGTAACCAGAATACGGGCCAGCGCGTCCCCTCCATTTTTGATCGGCCGACAATTTGCGCAAGCGATCGGCCGGCGAATGAATTAGAGAGGGCCGAGCTTTGCGGCAAGCTGGCCGCCGCATGCTGCTCGCTCCTATTCGCTGCGACCGGGAAGTGGCCCTTTACGATCCCATCCGACGCCTCGATTCCTTGCCCTACTCCGTGCGTGATGGCTCGGGGCGGCCGAAGCTGCTGTTTCTCGTCACCGAGGATTGGTATTTCTGCTCGCACCGTCTGCCGGTCGCGAGAGCGGCGCGTGACGACGGTTTCGCTGTCGTCGTCGCGACCCGGGTGCGCTCGCACGGCGCGAAGATCGCCGACGAGGGTTTCTCGGTTCGCCCACTCGCCTGGCGGCGGAGCGGCGACGGCGTTGTCGGTGCGGCCCGAGCGATCGCCGCGATCGCCCGGCTCTATCGGGCTGAGCGGCCTGACATTCTCCATCACGTGGCGCTCAAGCCGGTGTTGTTCGGCGGCGTCGCGCGGGCCCTCGCGTTTCGCGGCGCGGCGGATGCGCCGGCGGCGATCGATTCGGTGATGGGGCTCGGTTCCGGCTTTTCGGCGAGCCGAATGGCGTCGCGGCTGCTGCGGCCGGTACTCGGCCTAGCGTTGCGCGCTACCGCCGGCCACGGCGGGAACCGCGTCATCGTCCAGAACCCCGAAGACGGCACGGCACTCGCCGCACTCGGCATCGACCGGCAGCGTATTGCGCTGATCCGGGGATCGGGAGTTGACCTCCGCCATTTCATGCCGTTGCCGATGCCGGGCGGCGACAAGGTCACGATCGCACTCGTCTCGCGCATGCTGAAGGAAAAGGGCGTGCTCGACGCGGTTGCCGCAATCCGGCTGTTGCGCGCGCGCGGCCGGCCGGTCGAGCTCGTTCTGGCGGGTCCCACCGACACCGACAATCCCGGCTCGCTGTCGGCGCAGTCCCTCTCGGCGCTTTCCGCCGAGCCCGGCGTGACGTGGCTCGGCGCCATCGACGACGTGCGCGAGGTGTGGCGCCGGGCAGCGATCGCGGTATTGCCTTCGACTTACGGCGAAGGCGTGCCGAAAGCCCTGCTCGAAGCCGCCGCCTGCGCCCGGCCGATCATTGCCAGCGACGTGCCGGGCTGCCGCGAGGCGGTACTCGGCGGCAAAAGCGAGAGCGGCATCCTGGTGCCGCCGGGCGATGTCGGAGCATTGGCCGACGCGATCACCGCACTCGCCGCCGACCCGGCGCGCTGTCAGATCATGGGATGCAACGGCAGGGCGTTGGTCGAAGCCCACTTTGCCGAGGAGACCGTTGCGCACGAGACATTGGCCCTCTATCGCGCCGCACTCGCCGAGAGGACGGCGCTGCAGTGACGCGCGCCTGGCTCGTCGCCGCGGCAATCGACGGATTTCTGTCGGTTGCGGCAGGTGCCGTCGCGGCCCATCTCGCTAATGGCGAACCGCGGGCGGAGTTGCTGCGGACCGGTGCGCTTTACGGCATGGTTCACGCAGTGGCGCTGCTCGCCGTGGCCGCGATCGCCGCGCGCAGCATGGGGCCGCGCCTGTTGTTGGCGATTGCGGGATGGGGCTTTGTCGCGGGCATCTTTCTGTTCAGCTTCAGCCTGTTCGCGCTGGCTTTGAGCGGAATGACCGGCTTTGCCAGGGTCACCCCATTCGGCGGTGCGGCACTGCTGGTCGGCTGGGCCGCGCTCGGTCTCTATGCGCTACGCCATCGCTGAACCGCGCGCTGCGATAGTCTCTCGCGAAACGAGATGCTGCCGCTGACATGGATATGCAAAACTGGGTGCGGCTTGCTTGCGAGGGCTGACGATGACGACCCTGCTCTATACTCATTCGGCTTGTCTCGAGCACGATCCGGGGATCCACCATCCCGAATCGCCGGCACGGCTGCGCGCGGTGCTGACGGCGCTCTCCGGCCCCAAATTTGCCGGTCTCGAGCAGCGCGAGGCGCCGGAAGCGGCAATCGACGATGTGCTGCGAGTGCATCCGCGCCACCATGTCGAGCGCGTCCTGAATGCCGTTCCAAGGGCGGGTCACGTAGCGATCGACGCCGACACGGTGTTGTCCCCTGCCTCGGGTCGGGCGGCGTTGCGCGCCGCCGGCGCGGTGATCGCCGCCGTCGACGCGGTCGTCGCGAGCGAGGCCGACAATGCATTCTGCGCGGTCCGCCCGCCTGGGCACCATGCCGAACCCGATCGTGCGATGGGTTTCTGTCTTTTCAACAACGCCGCGATCGGCGCGTTGCGGGCCCGCGATGTGCACGGTCTCGAACGCGTGGCGGTCGTAGACTTCGACGTCCATCACGGCAATGGCACGCAGGCCGCGTTCGAGAACGATGCCGGCTTGTTCTACGCTTCTACCCATCAATCTCCGCTTTATCCCGGCACCGGCGCGGCGAGCGAGACCGGAGTTGGCAATATCGTTAACGCGCCGCTGCGGCCGATGTCGGGATCGGGGCCGTTTCGTCGCGCGTTCACCGAGCGCGTGCTGCCGGCGCTCGATGACTTTTCCCCCCAACTGCTGATCATCTCGGCTGGCTTCGACGCACACCGCAGCGATCCGCTGGCGCAGCTGATGCTCGACGAAAGCGATTATGTATGGATCACCGAAAAGCTCGTCGAGCTGGCCCGGCGCCATGCCCGGGATCGGCTGGTCTCGACCCTCGAAGGGGGTTACGATCTGGCGGCGCTTGGGGCCAGCGCCGCAGCTCATCTGCGGGTGATGATGGCGGCGTGACCGGTGCAGGCGCCGCGCTGTTGCAGTTTTGCGACGCAATCGAGATATAATATGTACGCAAACGGCTAAAGCGCCCTTCCAACCTCGCGTTATTTGCTAGATAGAATATCGATGACCGAGACGAACCCGCCCCCCGAAATCGCGGAGATGAGTTTCGAGGACGCTCTGGCCGAGCTGGAGCAGATCGTGCGGCGGCTCGAAGCCGGGCAGGTCAAGCTCGACGGGGCCATTCTTTCTTACGAACGTGGGGCACAACTGAAGCAGCATTGCGAACGCAAGCTGAACGAGGCGCAGCAGCGCGTCGAGCGCATCGTCATTGGCGCCGACGGCGCGATTTCGGCGGAGCCGGCGAAGCTTGACTGATACGCTGTGGTCCCCTCCAGTCACCCTTGAAGAGGCGCTGGCAGACGCGGCAAGCTTGACCGATTCGCTGCTGGAGCGGCTGCTGGCGGTCTCACCCGACCTCGAAGCGCGCGTCTATCAGGCGATGCGCTATGCGGCGCTTGGCCCGGGTAAGCGGTTGCGTCCGTTTTTGGTGCTGGCCGGCGGGCGTCTGTTCGGCGTCACGCGGCAATGCGCGCTGCAGGTGGCGGCAGCGATCGAAATGGTCCATGCCTATTCGCTGGTGCATGACGACCTGCCGGCGATGGACGACAGCGATTTGCGGCGCGGGCGCCCGACCTGCCACAGAGAGTTCGACGAGGCGACCGCCGTGCTGGCCGGCGACGGCCTGCTGACTGCCGCCTTTGGCGTGCTCGCGCATCCCGACACACATGCCGATCCGGCGGTGCGGTGCGAGTTGGTCGCGGCACTGGCGCAAGCAGCCGGTGCTGCGGGCATGGTCGGCGGCCAGATGATCGACCTGATCGCCGAGCACCAGGCGCTCGATATTGGTGCCATTATCCGGCTGCAGCGCATGAAGACCGGGGCGCTGATTGCTTTCGCTTGCGGCGCCGGGGCGCTTCTCGCCAAGGCGGGGGCGGAGCCGCGCGCCGCGCTGCACGGCTATGCTCACGATCTCGGGCTCGCCTTTCAAATCGCCGACGATCTTCTCGATGTCGAAGGCTCGGCGGCGGAAACCGGAAAACCGGTCGGCGCCGACGCTGCCGCCGGCAAGGCCACGTTCGTTTCGATCCTCGGCGCCAAGCGTGCGCGCGCCCAGGCCGAGCTGCTGATCGGTCAAGCCGTCGCACATCTTGATTTGTTCGGGGGAAGAGCGGAACTTTTGAGAGAGGCGGCGCGATTTGCAATCAGCCGCCGCACGTGAGGAGCCCAGCATTGGATCCAAGCCCGCCTCGCCCGATCTCCAATCGGACGCCATTGCTCGACCGGATCGACATTCCAGTCGATCTGCGTCGGCTGCCCGAATCGGATCTGCGTCAGCTCGCGGACGAGTTGCGCGCCGAACTGATCGACGCGGTTTCGATCACCGGCGGCCATTTTGGCGCCGGGCTCGGCGTCGTCGAGCTGACCGTGGCGCTTCACTACGTCTTCAACACGCCCAACGACCGGTTGATCTGGGATGTCGGGCATCAGGCCTATCCGCACAAGATCCTGACCGGTCGACGCGACCGCATCCGCACGATACGGCAGGGCGGTGGGCTTTCCGGTTTTACCAAGCGGGCGGAGAGCGAATACGACCCGTTTGGCGCGGCGCACAGCTCGACGTCGATTTCGTCGGGTCTCGGGATGGCGGTCGCCCGCGACCTGCGCGGCGAGCGCCGCAACGTCATCGCAGTGATCGGCGACGGCGCGATGAGCGCCGGCATGGCTTACGAGGCGATGAACAATGCCGGGGCGATGGATTCGCGGCTAATCGTGATCCTCAACGACAACGACATGTCGATCGCCCCGCCGGTTGGTGCGATGAGCGCCTATCTGTCGCGTCTGTTGTCGTCAAAATCCTTTATGTCGCTGCGCCACATCGCCAAGGAAGTGGCGCGCCATTTCCCAAAACCGCTCGAAGACGCCGCGCGCCGCGCCGAGGAGTTGGCCCGCGGCTTTGTAACCGGCGGCACATTGTTCGAGGAGATGGGCTTTTACTACGTCGGCCCGATCGACGGACACAACCTCGATCATCTGCTGCCGGTGCTGAAGAACGTCCGCGACACTAAGGAGACCGGCCCGATCCTGGTCCACGCGGTGACCGAGAAAGGACACGGCTATCTGTCGGCTGAACAGGCCGACGACAAATGGCACAGCGTTGCCAAATTCGATGTGATTACCGGAACGCAGGCGAAATCGGCCGCGAAGGCGCCGCAATACACGACCGTTTTTGCCAAGGCATTGATCAAGGAGGCGGAGGCCGACGACCGTGTCGTGGCGATTACCGCGGCGATGCCGTCGGGCACCGGGCTCAATCTGTTCGGTGAGAAGTTCCCCAATCGCTGCTTTGACGTAGGCATCGCCGAGCAGCATGCGGTGACTTTCGCCGCAGGTCTCGCGACCGAGGGCATGAAGCCCTTTGCCGCGATCTATTCGACCTTTTTGCAGCGCGCCTACGACCAGGTCGTGCACGACGTCGCGATCCAGAAATTGCCGGTTCGTTTTGCCATCGATCGCGCCGGGCTAGTCGGCGCCGACGGCCAGACCCATGCCGGCTCGTTCGACGTGACTTATCTTGGCTGCCTGCCCGGTTTTGTGATCATGGCGGCAGGGGATGAGGCCGAACTCGTTCACATGGTCGCGACTTGCGTCGCCTTGGACGACGGGCCGTCGGCAGTGCGCTATCCGCGCGGCGACGGACTAGGCGTACCGCTTCCGGAAAAGGGTATTCCGCTCGAAATCGGCCGCGGCCGCATTCTTCGCGAAGGCATGACGATCGCATTGCTCAGCCTCGGCGGCCGGCTCGCCGAGTGCATCAAAGCGGCGCAGGAACTGGCTTCATACGGGTTATCGACCACGGTCGCGGACGCACGCTTTGCCAAACCGCTCGATACCGACCTGATCAATCGGCTAGTGCGCGAACACGAGGTTGTGATCACGGTCGAGGAGGGTGCGATCGGCGGCTTTGGCAGCCACGTGCTGCATCATTTGGCGATGAACGGCTTGCTCGACCATGGCTTGAAGATCCGCTCGATGGTCCTGCCCGATTTGTTTCTCGACCATGACAGCCCGCAGGCGCAATACGATCAGGCCGGGCTCAATGCGCGGCACATCGTGGCGATGGCGCTGTCGGCTCTCGGCCGCGAGATTGCGGCGCAGCCGGCGCGGGCGTAGCGCCCGGTCTATCTTACGGCCGACCGCCGCACCGGGCAGAGTTGAGAACCAAGCATCGCGCCGATCAGTTGCTGGTGGAGCGGGGCCTGGCCGAAAGCCGGTCTCGAGCGCAGGCGCTGATCCTCGCGGGTCTGGTGTTTGCCGGCGAGCGGCGGATCGACAAGGCCGGCGAACCGCTGGCGGATGATGCCGCGGTCGAGGTGCGTGGGCGCGACCACCCCTGGGTATCCCGCGGCGGGGTCAAGCTCGCCCATGCGCTCGATCATTTCGAGATCGATCCGAACGGCTGGGTCGCGCTCGATATCGGGGCATCGACCGGCGGCTTTACCGACGTCTTGCTGACGCGCGGTGCCCGGCGCGTTTATGCAGTCGATGTCGGGCATGGCCAGCTGGCCTGGAAATTGCGCCAGGATCCGCGTGTCGTCGTTTGCGAGCGGGAAAACGCACGCGCTCTGAGCCGCGAGCGCATCGCCGAATCGGTTGATCTCGTCGTCTGCGACGCGAGCTTTATCGGGCTGGCGACGGTGTTGCCGGCGCCGCTTGCGCTCGCCGGCGAGCGGTCTGCGCTTGTCGCGCTGGTCAAGCCGCAATTCGAAGCCGGCCGCGCGCTCGTCGGCAAGGGTGGTGTCGTCCGCGATCCGGCGGTTCATCGCGAGGTTTGCGAGCGCACCGCCGCGTGGGTCGCGGCTCAACCCGGCTGGATGGTGATTGGCGTCGCCGAAAGCCCGATCCTCGGACCCGAGGGCAATCGGGAATTCCTGCTCTATGCCCGCCGCAGCTACGCCGAAAGATAGACAGGGCCAGCGGGCGTGGAAGCACTCGGCGGCGGCGGTGGCGACTGCCGAGTTACGGCGTCCAGAACACTCTGCAGGTCGCCAAAACGAAATGGTTTTTCGAGCAGCGCCGCCGGCTGGTCCGCGACGGGCTGGCCAGGCCGGAATTTGCTGCCGCTCAAGGTGACGGTCGGGATTCCGAGCGCCGCGCAATCGCGTCCCAGCGATGTTTTGTCACCGAACCCGAGCACCAGATCGGTCACAACGACGTCGATCGCTCGTGTCGCGACCGACAATGAAGCTTCGACCGCATCGGCGCAGACCTCCACTGCGTGCCCGCAATCGGAGAGGATACCGGCAACAAACCGGCGGATGTGCTGATCTGACTCGGCCAGAAGTATGCGTGCCATCGGTCGCCCTCGATCCGATCTGAGTGAAGGCCGGACCCGGCGTTGATCACACCACGTAAATTCTAAGAAAGTGTGAAGCTCGCCTCTGCGCTGCGCCAAATTTGTATAAAATTATACCGCGCTAAATCTGTGAAAGGGTGTCGGCGTGCGCCGCGGGCCAAGACGATGCATTCTGCTCGTCGTCGATTGGTTCTATACGCGGCCGGTGTCGAATTCTCTTCTATCCGACGTATCGGAACTGCCGTTGCCGCATTTTGCCGGTGACGACATGTGCAGTAGCAAAATTTCATGGACATCGGCCGGAAACGCGATTGAAATTACCGGTGTCGAACAGAACCACCGCGGCGTTCCTCGGCAACGCTATGAGTGGCATCGGGGGATGGTGTTGGATTGCTGTCTGATTGGTCGGGCGGGGAGATGATGTTCGCGCACCGCCGGACGCAACTCACCAATCGCGGCTTCTTGTTCCTTCAGGGGATGCCGACGCGATTTTTTGAGCGCCTCGGATCCGCGCTGACGGCGCGCGGCCACGCCGTCCACCGGGTGAATTTCAACGGCGGGGACCGGATGTTCTGGCGGCTCCCGAACAGCGTCGACTTCCGTGGTTGCGAGTACGAGTGGCCGGAGTTTCTCGACCGGTTGCTGGTGGAGAGGGCGATCAGCGACATCATCCTGTTTGGCGACTGCCGCCCGATGCACCGTGCCGCCATCCGCCTCGCCGAACAGCGCTCGTTGCTGGTCCATGTCGTCGAGGAAGGCTACATGCGCCCGGGGTGGATTACCTTCGAGCAAGGCGGGGTGAACGGGTATTCGTCACTTCCGAAGGACGCCGCGTGGTATCGCGAACGGGTGTCCGAGCTGCCGGAGTGGGAGCGGTCGCCGGTTGCTCCCGGCACCTTTCGGCGCCGCGCGTTCGAGGATGTGCTCTACAATTTCACGTCGATGGCCGCGGTGTGGTGGTTTCCTCACTACAAGACCCACCGGCCGTATCACCAGATCATCGAATATGCGGGATGGCTGAGGCGGCTGGCACTGATGCGCCGTTCCGAACGCCGTGCTGCCGAGGCCATCGAGTCGTTGACGGGCGAGCCGATCTACCTTTTCCCGCTGCAGCTCGATTGCGACTATCAGATGCGCGTGCATTCGCCATTTCGGGTGACGCATCTTGCGATCGACTACGTCATCGGATCTTTTGCCCGTCATGCGCCGCCCGCGTCCCGGCTCGTCGTCAAGCTGCATCCGATGGACAGCGGCTTGGTCGACTGGTCGGGCATCGTCGGCCATGCCGCGGCCGAACACATGGTCGCCCAACGGGTGACGATGCTCGACGGCGGCGAACTGCCCAAAGTGCTGGCGCTGAGTCATGCCGTGGTCACGGTCAACAGCACCGTCGGCGGCCAGGCCTTGTCAAATGGGCTGCCGGTGATCGCCTTGGGCAAGGCGGTGTTCGATATGCCGGGGCTGACCTATCAGGGCGACCTCGACCATTTCTGGACCGACGCCACACCTCCCGACGCCGGGCTGTTTGACGCTTTTCGCCGGGTTCTCGCCGCGCGTTGCATGATCCCTGGCTCGTTCTTTAACGAAACCGGGCTGCGACTAGCGGTCGATGCCGCAATCGAGCGCTTGGAGTCAGCCTACGCCCGTCCGGCGCACGGTGCGGCCGAGGCGGAATTTGCCGCCGCAACCCAGCCGCCATCACCGATGGCCGCCGCCTAGACCGGCGAAGCCGCGCCTCCTCATACCGCGGTGTACGAGCGCCGCCGGCGACAATCGCAACTGCTGGTCTGTTCCGAGTTTGGCGCAGTCTTCCCTAATTCTCGGCGGGCGTTACCGACACCAGCCTTGTGCCGACGAATTTTCCGCCCGGATCGAAATCGAAGGCATAGCGGACCCGGCCGACGATTGCGCAGGCATGACATAGGTTGCGCAAAAGATAATCGACGATGATTTCCCGCCCGTTTTGCGACACCTGCGGACCGGCGATGCCGCGATCGCCGGACCAGAACGTGACGTTGCGATAGCGGCGATAAATTTCCGTGTAGGCCGCCGACGAGCGCATCTGCGAAAACGGCAAGTTTCGCCGGTCGTCGACATCGATCAGCGGCGGCGTGCCATTGACCAGAAGCCAGCCATCGTTCTCGTTGGCCCGGAACGGGTAAACCACGCGGGCGACCGCGATGGGCCCACCGGTCGGGTCGAGTGCTTGCAGATAAGCCTGGTTGCCGAGGCGGCGGGTAAAATCGAGCGCCGCCTCCGACGCACCGGCCTTCGCCATCGCGGCGGCAAAGCAGGCGTCGAACGCCTCACCGCGGCGCGCGTCGCAGCGCGCGTGAAAGCGCGCCAAAAATCCGGCATCGGGACGCCAAACTGCCGCGGTGGTCACGGTTTCCTGAGCAGCGGCATGGCACGCAAGAGTGGCGATTAACAGCACCGCAACCAACGTGCCAGCCGCCCCCCTCACCCCTATCCTCTCCCCTCGACGGCGCGGGGAGAGGACGAAACGCAGTTGGACCCGCGGGGCACCGTTCTCAGTTCGGCGTCCAGGCGAGGGCGCGGATCTCGGTGAACTCGCGCGGCAGCTTGCTCCACGAATCGCCGGCACTGCGGCTGGCGTAGATCTCGCCGTAATGACTGCAGGCGAGGATCAGGCCCGGGTCCGCGTGGTGCGTCGCAAAGGCCCAGATCGGCGAGTTCGGCACGGCTGGCAGCGACAGCCTTTCCCAGCTCTTCCCGCCGTCTTTCGAACGCTGGATCGCGCCCGTTGCACCGACAGCGCCATCGCCGGTGGCGACGAACAGGGTGTCCGGGTCATCGGTCTTCAGCGCTAGTCCGCGGCAATAAGGCAGGCCGAAATGCTTGCCGACGCCGAGTCCGTGCCAGCTTTCGCCCTTGTCGGTGCTGGCAAAGATCTCACGCGGCGTGCTAGTCAGCACCGTCTTATCGGCACCGGCCGGGCGGACCGCCACATCATGGATGTCGGGATCGCTGAGCCCGCCCGAAATCCGCGTCCAGGTTTCGCCGCCGTCGAGGCTGCGCCGCACGCCGTCGACCTCGACGCCGGCCCAGATGATGCGATGATCGGTGGGATCGACGGTCAGGGCGGTGACCCGCGGCACCCCGACATTCGGGCAATCCTCGACCATGTCGACGCGCAGCGTTTGCCACCGCCGCCCGCCGTCGGTCGACCGGAACAATGCAGCCGGGCGGGTCCCGGCAAAGATCGTGTCAGGATCGCCCGGATCGAACGCGATTTTCCACACATCCATCTTGTTCATCGGCGAGTCGAGATGCTCAAAGCTCTGCCCGCCGTCGAGGCTCTTGTAGATGCCGTCATCGGCGCCGGCGAAAACCGTGCTCGGCTCGCGCGGATGCACCGCCAGGCCGTAGATGCGGCTCTCGCCCCACAACCCGCTGCGGACCCGCTGCCAGCTGTCGCCGCCATCGGGGCTGGTCCAGGCGCCGCTGCCGACGGTGCCGACGCAGATCGTGAAATTGCCGGTCATGTCCCGTTGTCCCAGCCAGTGTGGGAGATGTCGATGACAACCCCGTCGGGGCCGGCCCATTTCATCTCGAAATTGCGGTGCGAGCCCGCCGCCATTTCCATGTCGAGACCGTCTTTTTCGGTCAGCTGCTCGCCGGCCGCCTGTTCGAGCTTGTCCGCGGCGGCGTCGAGGTCTTCGACCTCAAAGCCGAAATGGTGGATGCCGCTGAAATTGGCGCCGTGCGCGCCGACGTCGGCGTCCTTCTCGGTCTTGAAGTTGAGGATCGCGAGATTGATGTAGCCGTCGGTCAAAAACACCGCACCGCGCGGGTTGCGCCGAATTTCGCGCATGCCGAACGCTTCCTTGTAGAAGGCGGCGGTCTTTGCCGGGTCTTGGGTCGTCAGAGCGATATGCTTGATTCTGGGCATGTTTTTCCTCCTTGCTCGGCGAGGACAGCCAACTCGAGCGCGAGAACCGCGCTGCCCCGGCCGCTTGCGACAGCGTAATACGCTCTGCGCTGAGGTGCAAATCCGACCGAACCCGTCGGAAAAGCGGGTGGTCGCTTCGCCGGCATACCCACTCGAAGGCGGCCATGCCGTCCGTTGGTCAGAAATACTGAGCGAGGTTGGCGCGGATGCGGTCCAGGATCGGTGTCGCGGGGTCGGGAAATTCGAAAGGCCGCCCGGTGACGGTCTCGAACACCTCGACATAAAGGCGAGCCGCCTCGGCGACGATGTCGCGAGGGATCGGTGGGATCGGGTCGCGATACGGGTCGCAGCGGGCGGTCACCCAACGCCGGACAAAATCCTTGTCGAGACTTTCGGGTGGTTCGCCGCCGTCGAAGCGTTGCTGATAGGTGTCGGCGAGCCAATAGCGGCTGCTGTCGGGTGTGTGAATCTCGTCGGCAAGCACGATGCGGCCGTCCCGGTCGAAGCCGAATTCGTATTTGGTATCGGCCAGGATCAGCCCGTGCTGGGCCGCGATCTCGCGCCCGCGTGCGAACAGGGCGAGAGCCAGTTCCGAGACCATTTCCCACTGCTGCACGGTCAGCAGCCTGCGCGATACGATCTCGTCGGCGGTCAGCGGCTCGTCATGCCCGCCATCGAACGCCTTGGTCGTGGGCGTGATGATCGTCGACGGCAGCTTTTGGTTTTGGCGCAGACCGTCGGGGAAACGGATGCCGTAGATCTCCCGCCGTCCCGATTGGTACATCGGCCAGATCGAGGTCGCGGTTGTCCCGGTCAGGTAATCGCGTACGATGATCTCGACCGGCATGATCGCCAACCGCCAGCAGACGAGCACGTTCGGGTCGGGATACTCGATGACGTGGTTCGGGCAGATGTCGCCGGTCGCGTCGAACCAGAAGCGCGCGATCTGGGTCAGCACCTGCCCCTTGAGCGGGATCGCGGCGATGACCCGGTCGAACGTGCTCAACCGGTCGGTGGCGATGATGATCCGGCGGCCATCCTCAAGATCGTAATTGTCGCGAACCTTGCCGCGGTAGTGGTTCGGTAATTCCGCAATCGTCGCCTCGGCCAGCACCTGGTCGAAATGCGGGCCGAGCAGTGTTCCTTCGATCATTCGCGGATTGACCTGCCGCGTCGCTAGCGGTGCCCGCCGCCACCGCCATGACCGCCGCCGCCACCCCAGCCACCACCCCGACCGCCGCCCCAGCCGCCGCGAAAGCCGCCGCCGTAAAATCCGGCGTGCGCAAAGCCGCCACGGAAGCCGCAATTCCAGCAGCCGCGGCCCCAGCCGCCCC
>DATMKU010000119.1:0-2530 GCA_035570935.1 Allostellaceae bacterium | reverse complement strand
CGCCTGCGGCAGGAGCTACTGATGGTGCCACCCATAGGCAGCCCATCCGCGTGATCTTCGCGGCGCTAATGCTGGTCATGTTCCTCGCCTCGCTCGACCAGACGATCGTGTCGACGGCGCTGCCGACGATTGTCGGCGAGTTTGGTGGGCTTGCGCATCTGTCGTGGATCGTGACGGCGTACCTGCTCGCCACGACGATCGTGACGCCGCTCTATGGCAAGCTCGGCGACCTGTTTGGCCGCAAGATCGTGCTGCAATCGGCGATCCTGCTGTTCCTTCTCGGGTCGGCGCTGTGCGGTATTAGCCAGTCGATGGTTGAGCTGATCGGTTTCCGCGCCTTGCAAGGACTCGGTGGTGGCGGCCTGATCGTCACCGCCATGGCGGCCGTGGGCGACATCATCTCGCCGCGCGAGCGCGGCCGGTACCAGGGGATCTTCGGCGGTGTCTTTGGCCTTTCAACCGTGCTCGGTCCGCTAATCGGCGGCTTTTTCGTCGAGCATCTGAGCTGGCGGTGGATCTTCTACATCAACCTGCCGCTCGGCATTCTGGCGGTCGCAATCATCGGCTGGAGTTTTACCGCGTCGACTGCACGGGGCCATCCGAAGATCGATTTCGCCGGGGCGGGCCTTCTCGCTATCGCGCTTACCGCGTTGATCCTGCTTACCAGCCTCGGCGGCCATACCTTTGCCTGGAGCTCGCCGGAAACGCTTGGCATGCTTGCCGTTGCCGTGTCGGCGCTCGCCGGCTTTATTGTCGTGGAGCACCGGGCGGCCGAGCCGATCCTGCCACTGCGGCTGTTCGGAAACCGCATCTTCGTCGTCTCCTGCGCGATCGGCTTTATCGTCGGTCTGGCAATGTTTGGTTCGGTCACCTTTATGCCGATCTATCTGCAGGTGGTGAAAGGCGTGAGCCCGTCGATAGCCGGTCTTCAGCTCACGCCGATGATGGCCGGCGTGCTGGTGACCTCGATCGCGAGCGGCCAGATCATCAGCCGGATCGGCCGTTACCGCCCCTTTCCGATCGCCGGGACAGCAGTGATGACCACCGGCCTCGGCCTGCTCGCGACGCTCGACGCTCGCAGCAGCACCTGGACGGCCTCCGGATACATGCTCGTTCTCGGGCTCGGCCTCGGGATGGTTATGCAAGTGCTAGTCCTGGTGGTGCAGAACGCGGTCGACTACCGTGAACTCGGCGTCGCTACTTCGGGCACGACGCTGTTCCGCTCGATCGGCGCGGCGGTTGGCGTCTCACTGTTCGGCGCGATCTTCACCGCGAGCCTAGCGGCCAACCTTGCGAGCGGTCTGCCGTCCGGGGCAAGTCTCCCCGCAGCCACCGACCCCGCCGCCATCCAGGCGCTGCCCACCCCCCTCAGGACAGTCTATCTTGAGGCCTTCACCGCAGCGCTGCATCCTGTTTTCCTGTCGGCCGCAGCGGTGTCGTCGCTGGGCTTCGCCTTGAGCTGGTTCCTGAAGGAAGTGCCGCTGCATGGACCGGTGCGTGGTGAGACAATCGGCGAGAGCTTCGCCATGCCGCGCGATGCTACCTCGCTGGAAGAGTTGGAGCAGATCGTCACCCGGCTCGGGCAGCGCGAGAACCGCTGGCAGGTCTATCAGCGCATTGCTCAGGAGGCAGGCGTGCCGCTCGCACCGGACGAGATCTGGCTGCTGGTCCGGCTCTGCATCGCACTCGGACCGCTCCGGCCGAGCGACCTCGCTAACCGGTTTACGGTTCCGGTCGAACGGCTCGAAACAATCGCCGATCGGCTCGTGGCGCAAAGCATGGCCGTGCGTCACTCGGAGGGCACCTTGGTATCGTCTCACCTCGGCCGCGAGACGTTCCAGCGGATGGTGACCGCGCGCCGTACCCGGCTGGCGCGGCTCCTCGAACGCTGGGCACCGGACGACCACGCCGAAGCCAAGGCCATGCTCGATCGATTGGCGCGGGCTCTGATAGCGGAAGTTCCCGCGGCCCCCGACACGCTCTGATCCGAACCTGCTAGGGCCGCTCCGCACCGCCGCGCGCCCCAGGTTATACGATTGCGTCGAAGCGCCTGCGGCTTCCAGGTGTCCGATGGCGACACGTCAGCGTTTCGTCGCCGGCAGGACCGCCGCGAGCCGAGCGCCGCTGAAGCTTCACGCGCCGATTACTGGCGCGCGCCCGGCTCCCCGATTCCATATGCTTAAAGCGGAAAGCGGCGGAGTGGAGCGAGCATGGCGACTATCGAACGCCAGTTTTACCGGAGTTGGCGTGGGCCAAGTGTAAGTGACATAGACACATGGCGGTTAGTTTTCGGTGCGTCCTCCCAATCGAGGGCAGTCACGCCGATGTATATGGGCAAAAACCGCGGTCGGAATGATCCCGCATGAGCGATCCCCTCACGAACCGCTCGCAATGGATCAGCGCCGCATTTCACTGGTGACGGGTTCATGGCGCTGTTCGGCGGCGCGCTCGCACAGACGATGACCACAAATGGAGGGCTACCTCGAAAATTTCATCTTTCCGACCTTAGGTTCCGGCGGCGCTGCCTAAG
>DATMKU010000118.1:0-10745 GCA_035570935.1 Allostellaceae bacterium | reverse complement strand
CACCAACAGAGGTTTCGAGCTTCCGGGAGCTCTCGGCTGCCGAGCGCGTTCGCAGCTGGACACAAAGCACCGGGGCTCAGTCTTCTATTGCCCAGCAGGGGACAAGCGATGGGAGAGAACCTTTATCGGGTATCTAACATGACTAACACCCCGAAGGCTTACCCCGGAGAGACAGCCCAAGGCCCGACCTCATCAGTAGATGAGGCTCAATTGCTTTACGACATTATTCGTGAACGCGTGCGCTTCCCAGACGACGTTCGCCGCGTCGAATTTCGCCTCGGAGAGGATTCTACTGGAGCACCGGCCGTATGGGTCGCATTTGTCGCTCACGACGATCTCAAGCCTTCAAAGATCAAGATAGCTAACCTACAGCGGGCCGCAAATGAAGTTCGGTCCATAATTCACAATGAAAGCAACCGCTGGCCCTACATCGAGATCGTGACTGAGTAACCCGTGTTGGCGTACCATCACGACCTGCTTGAACAGGCCGAGCATCTGGCCGCCCGCGAGCCTCAAAAACCTAAGCAAGCTAGCCTAAGGCGCGCTGTATCCACTGCGTACTACGCCCTGTTCCATCTTCTTATTGCTGATGGCCCGCGTTTACTCTTTCCTCGGCAGCCGCCCGGGCTACGCCCACGTATCGCGCGCGCCTTCGCTCACAATGCTATGCGCAACGTTTGCAAGGGCTTCATAGAAGCTAACGTGGCAGCCGCCCGCGGTAGACCATCGGACGGCATTCCCAACGCGACACGTGTTTTGCTCGTCTTTCCACTTGTACCCGCTTTGGTTTCCGTTCTTGAAGCGGTTGTTGAGCTACAGGAAGCTCGACACGAAGCCGATTATGACCTCGCTAAACCTTGGAATCGGTTACGTGCAGCAAACCATGTTGCGACCGCTCGCAATGCGTTTGCGAGTTGGCAAGCGATCCGTCACGACCCAAACACTAGCGTTTTGGTTGCGGCAATTCTTCTCCAAGGCCAATGGGGCAGATGAGGGGGCGCATAAGCCCTATTTGACAAATTCCGATATCAACCTGGCTCGCTCGCCGCGTGTCATCGCGAGGGAGCGAAGCTCGGCAGTTTCGCTTCTCCACGGGATTGCTTGGTCGCAGCGCATCTCCCATCACGCCGTTCTCAAACTGGAAGGTTTCCCTCCGCGGAGGGAAACTAAGGAATGTGGATGCCCGATTCGTCCGTGACGGGCGGCGCGGTCGGCGACCGCGCCGGGCGACGCGCCTTCCGGCTCGGCTTTGCCGGGCTGTTGACCACGATGGCGCTCGCCTCGCTCGACCAGAACATCGTCGCGACGGCACTGCCTCGCATCGTCGGCGAGCTCGGCGGGCTCGCCCACCTGCCCTGGGTGATCACGGCATTTATGCTGACCACGACCGCGACCGCACCGCTCTACGGCAAGCTCAGCGACATGTACGGCCGGCGGCCGCTGTTCGTCGTCGCGATCCTGGTGTTCATCGCCGGCTCGGCATTGTGCGGCCTTGCACGCTCGATGCTTGGGCTGATCCTGTTCCGCGGGCTGCAGGGCCTTGGCGCCGGCGGCCTGATGGTGTTGGCGCAGACGGCGATCGCCGATCTCGTCCCGCCGCGGCAGCGGGGCCGGTATCAGGGCCTGATCACCGGCGTCTTCGCGTTTTGCAGCGTGACCGGGCCGGTGCTCGGCGGGGTGATCACCGATGCGCTGTCGTGGCGCTGGATCTTCTATGTCAACCTGCCGGTCGGCGCGGTGGCGCTGGGCCTGATCCTGGCGGCCTTGCCGCGCTCCGATCGGCCGCCGGTGCGCCACCGGATCGACTATCCGGGGGCGGTGCTGCTGATCTCGACGACCGCCGCATTGCTGCTGTTGCTGAGTTGGGGCGGGACGGCGGCGGCGTGGCGGTCGCCGACGATCGTCGGACTGGCGCTCGGCACGGCGGGGCTGCTCGTGCTGCTGCTCGCCCGCGAGCGCGTCGCGGCCGAGCCGATCCTGCCGCTGATGCTGTTCGCCAACCCGGTCTTCGCCGTCGCCGTCGCCGTCGTCGCGGTCACCGCGACGGCGCTGTTCGGCACCTTTGTCTTTCTGCCAACCTTCTTTCAGCTGGTGCAGGGCGAGAGCCCATCGAATGCCGGGCTGTTGACGGCTCCGCTGATGGCCGGGCTGATCGTCGCTTCGGTGATCGGCGGCCGGCTGGTCTCCGCGCTCGGCCGATACAAAGTCTTGTCTGTGTTCGGCCTCAGTCTTGCGGTTGCGGGTCTTGTCGCGATCGCCGCGGCGGTGCGCGCGGCGGCTCCGTTGCCGGCGATCGAAGCGGCACTCGTTGTCATCGGCGCCGGGCTTGGGCTCGTCATGCCGAACTTGACGGTCGCGATCCAGAATGCAGTCGCCCGCGAAACGCTCGGAGCCGCGACCTCGGCGGTGTCGTTCTTCCGCTCGCTCGGCGGGGCGTTCGGGGTGGCGCTGTCGGGCAGCTTGTTGACGCGCCGGGTCGACGCATCGCTCGCCGCGGCGGGAAACGCCGCCGCCGCGGCGCGGCGCGCGGTCGCGGGCGGTCTTGGCGGCGTCGCCAGCCTGCCGCCCGAACTCCACGGCCTTGTCACCGAGGCCTATCGCCAGGCCATCGGGACGACCTTCGCCACCGGTGCCGCGATCGCCGGGTTTGGCCTCGTGCTGCTGTTGTTGCTGCCGGAGCAGCCATTGCGCGACATGCCCGCACGTTGAGGGCGGCGCGTGTCGGTCCGCGAGCGCGGCGTTTGCACCACCGGCGCGCTTCTGCTTTCGTAGCCCCGGATGATCGAAGAAGTCCGCGCCCTACCCTTGCATTTCACCCGGCGGGAGGTCCTCTCGGTCCTGTCGGGTTTGTTGCTGGCGATGTTTCTCGCCAGCCTCGACCAGACGATCGTCGCGACCTCGCTGTCGACGATGGCGCAAGATTTGGACGGCTGGTCGCTGATGGCCTGGGTGGTTTCGGCCTATCTCGTCGCCTCGACGGTGACGACGCCGATCTATGGCCGGCTCAGCGACCTCTACGGCCGGCGGCCGGTCCTCTTGGTGTCGATCGCTCTCTTCGTGCTGGCCTCGGTATTGTGCGCGCTGTCCCAGACGATGCCGCAGCTGATCGCTGCCAGGGTGGTCCAGGGGATCGGCGGCGGCGGGTTGCGCTCGGTGTCGCAGGCGGCGATCGCCGACGTAGTGCCGCCGCGCGAGCGCGGCCGGTATCAGGGCTACTTTTCGAGCGTCATGGCGATCTCGAACCTGCTCGGCCCGGTGCTCGGTGGGTTCTTCGCGGATTATTTGTCGTGGCACTGGATTTTCTGGATCAACATCCCGTTCGGCGTCTTGGCGCTGGTTCTGTGCAACCGCAATCTGCGGCGGCTGCCGAGACCGCGCCGCAAACCGGTCATCGACTGGCTCGGCGCGGTGCTGATCATCGCCTCGACGACGCCGATCCTGATCGGCATCGGCGACGTTGAATCAGCCGGCGGCTGGGGCCGGCTGGACGTGCTGCTCCCGATCGCGATCGGGCTCGTGTTTCTCGGCTGGCTGATCGTGCACGAGCGCGAAACGCGCGAGCCGATGATCCCGCTCCGGCTGTTCCTCAACCGCATTTTCGCGGTGGGCAGCCTGATCGCGTTCACGATGTCGATGGTCATGATCGCGTTGATCATCCTGGTGCCGCTCGATTTCGAGCTGGTCTCGGGGCTGGCGGCGAACCAGGCCGGCATCCGCCTGATCCCGATGACCGGCGGCACGGTGTTGGGCTCGTTCGTAGCCGGGCAACTGGTGACCCGCACCGGCCGATACCGCATTTTTCCGATCGCCGGGGCGATCGCGATGACCCTCTTGTGCGCGGCGCTCGCCTTTTACCGGCTCGGCAATTCGGCGCTGACGGATACGCTGCTGACCGGCGGTCTTGGCATCTCGTTCGGGTTTCAGCTGTCGCCGGTCGTGGTTGCGGTGCAGAACGCGCTCGAACTCGACGATACCGGGATCGGGCTGTCGGTCTTGATGTTCTTCCGGCTGATCGGCGGCGCTTTTGGCGTGTCTTTGCTGACGGCGCTCCTGGTGGGCGAACTCAACGCCGGCGCGCTGACGGTGCCGGGGCATGCGGTGCTCGGCGCCAATCCGGGGATCGCCCTCCTCCATCTCGACCAGGCCGAAGCGGTCAATCCCGGCCTGATGGAGGCCTTGGCCCGTGTCCTGCGCGCCGCCTTCGCGCATGTGTTTTTGTATGCGACGGTGATTTCGGCGCTGACCGCGATCGGGTCGTTCGGGTTGAAAGAGATCCCGCTGCGCACCAGCTGAGCTCAGCCGTCGAAGACCTCCAATTCTTCCCCGAAATCCGCCGCCGCGCCGCCGCGGCCGAGGCTGCGGCGGTCGATCGCCACGGTCTTGATCAGGGCAAACACCGGACGCCCCACCGCCAACCCGAGCGCATCGCCCGACCGGCGCGTGATCCGCGCCAAGAGCCGCTCCGGCCCCAGCCCCAATTGCACTTCGAGCGCCTCGTCGCCGATCGGCGCCAGCGCCTCGACGATGCCCGCCAGCACGTTCAGCGCGCTGATCCCGCTCGGCCGATCGGTCGCGAGGATCACGTCGCGGGCGCGGATGCGGACCCGCAACGCGCTCCCGACCGGCAGGTCAAGCCGCGGCACGACGAGCCGGCCAAACCCGCCGGCGAGTTCGGTCAGGTCCCAGTGCCGATCATGCGCCGCAACCGTCACCGCCAGCACCGCTCCGGCCTCGAAGCCGCCGGCGAGCGGGTATTGCCCGGCGCGCCCCATGATGTCGGCGACCGGCCCGACCGCCTGCACCCGGCCGTCGGCGAGCAGCACGATCGTCGTGGCGAGGCGCGCGACCTCCGCCGCGGCATGGCTGACATAGACGATCGGGACCTCGCTCGCGTCGCGCAGGCGTTCGAGATAGGGCAGGATCTCGTCCTTGCGCGCACCATCGAGCGAGGCCAGCGGCTCGTCCATCAGCAACAGGCGCGGGTTCGCCAACAACGCCCGCCCGATCGCGACGCGCTGCTTTTCGCCGCCGGACAGCCGCCCCGGCCGGCGCATCAAGAGCGGCCCGATGCCGAGCAGTTCAACGACGTGGTCGAACCGGGCGGCGGCACCGGGGGCGCGCGGTGCGAACCAGCGCCCGAACAGCAGGTTCTGGCGCACCGTCAGGTGCGGGAACAGACGGCCTTCCTGAAAGACGTAGCCGATTTTGCGGCGATGCGCCGGAAGGCAAACGCCACGTTCAGTGTCGAGCAATACCGCGCCGTCGACGGCGATATGCCCGCGCCGCGGCCGAACCAGCCCGGCGATCGCGTTAACGACCGAGGTCTTGCCGGCGCCCGAGCGGCCGAACAATGCGGTGAGCCCGCGTCCGCTCGCGAAACGCACGTCGAGCGCGAAGGCGCCGAGGCGATGCTCGATATCGACCTCGAGCACGCGGTCAGTCGCCTGAAACGCGACGGCCAATCTGCCGCGCCAGGAACTCGGAGGCGATCAACGCCAGCAGTGACAGGATGACGGAAACCGCGGTCAGCCGCAGCGCCGCGGAGTCGCCGCCCGGGGTTTGGGTCAGGCTGTAGATCGCGAGCGGAATGGTCTGCGTCTCGCCCGGGATGTTGGAGACAAAGGTGATCGTGGCACCAAACTCGCCGAGGCTGCGGGCAAAGGAGAGCACCATGCCGGCAACGATCCCCGGCATCGTCAACGGCAAGGTTACCAGCAGAAAGACGAAGATCCGGCCGGCGCCAAGCGTCCCGGCAGCCTCTTCGAGGCGGCGGTCGACCGCTTCGAGCGACAGCCGCATCGCCCGCACCATCAGCGGAAACGCGGTCACCGCCGCCGCCAGGGCGGCACCCGTCCAGCGAAACGCAAAGACGATGCCGAAGGCCGCGAAGAACCGGCCGAGCGGGCCGTTATGGCCGAACAACAGCAGCAAGAGATAGCCGGTGACGACCGGCGGCATGACCAGCGGCAGATGGACAAAGCCGTCGAGCAGGCTCTTGCCCAAAAAGCGCCCGCGCGCCAGCACCATTGCCGTCGCCAGGCCAAAGGGCAGGCTCCACAGCATTGCCCAGAAGGCAACGCGCACGCTAAGCCTGACCGCTTCGATCTCGTCGGGGCTCAATCCGAAAAAATGCATCAGCCGCGGGCCTGGGCAGGTTCCCGGCGCCGGCTATAGCTTCGACCCGCTGGATCGGGAACCTTCATCGGCCCGTTATATACGACGAAAGCGATCGACGGGGGCGATGGCCGAGGCCCTGCGGGTGTGATAGATTGCCCCGGTCGTTACCAGCGAAAGGCGCGCGGCGATGAAGGTCAGGATCGAATACTGCGTTCCTTGAAACTACCTGCCCAGAGCCCTCCGTGCGAGGGCGCAGCTCGAAGAAAAGTACGGCGCCGAGGTCGAGCTCGTCAAAGGTGTGAGCGGCGTGTTCGAGATCACCGTTGACGGCAAGCTCGCCTTTTCCAAAAAGCAGCTCGGACGTTTTCCCGAAGACGCCGAAATCGACGCCCTCGGCGGCGGCTAGGTGCCCTACCAAATCCAATCGGCGGTTTGTTTGCGCAAGCCGCCGATTGGATTAAGGCGTACTTGGCTAACCCGCACGCCGCCGCGGCGGAAAGGGCCTCGTGCGCAAGGACTCGGCGCGCGCGCTGGGTCTCGACGGCTCAGCCGCCGCCGATTTTGGGGATCAGGTAGATTTCGCTGTCGGAGTTGAACGCGGCGAGATAGGCGTCCTGAAAGATCTCGCCGTCGATCGCGACCGCCATCCCTTCCTCGACCTGGCGGCCGAGGCCGGGATAGAGGCGGTCGAGTTCGAGGACCAGCCGGCGGAAGTTGTTGGCCTCGACATCGAACTCGGAGACGCCGCCGGTTAACCGCCGCGCCGCCTGACCCGAGATCACGACATGCGGCATGTCAATGCCTCCGACCGGTCACGTCGCGCGCGTTGTCATTGCGAGGAGCAGCGCGACGAAGCAATCCAGCTCGAGCGACCCAACGCCCCAGATTGCTTCGCTGCGCTCGCAATGACAACCCGCCCTCGATGTCGGATTCTTCTTTGCGACGATCGGCGTCCTATTCCGCCGCCTTGCGCACCGGCGCGTGCGCGTCGAGCGCGGCGCGCAGCCGCGGCGGCGACATCGGCAGGTCGCGCATCCGCACCCCGATCGCGGCGGCGATCGCGTTGCCCACCGCCGCCATCGGCGGCACGATCGGCACCTCGCCGACGCCGCGCGCGCCGAACGGATGGCGCGGGTTGGCGTTTTCGACCATGACCGCCTCGATCATCGGCAGGTCGGAGGCAACCGGCACGCGGTAATCGAGAAAGCCCGGATTTTCGAGCTTTCCGTCCTTGTCGTAGATGTACTCCTCGTTCAACGCCCAGCCGATGCCCTGGGTGACCCCGCCCTGGATCTGCCCTTCGACATAGGAGGGGTGTATCGCGCGGCCGACATCCTGGACCGCGGTGTAGCGCAAGATCTTGACGTGGCCGGTTTCCCGGTCGACCTCGACATCGCAGATATGCGTCGCAAAGCCGGGGCCCGCGCCCTGCGCGTTGATCGACACCTCGGCGGTGATCGGACCGCCGGTCCGGCCTGCTTTGAGCGCGATCTCGGCCAACGGCAGCGGCTCGAAGCTGCCGGCGTTGGCGCCCGCCGGGTAAGCCTTGCCGTCCTTCCATTCGACCGCGTCGGGCGGGATGTCCCAGATCATCGCCGCGCGCTGCTTCATTTGCTCGACAACCTGCTCCGCGGCCTGGGTCGCCGCCATGCCGGTGGCGAACGTGACGCGGCTGCCGCCGGTCAGGAACGAGAAGCCGATCGAGCTGGTGTCGGCGACGATCGGCCGCACGCGTTCGACCGGGATGCCGAGGATCTCGGACACCATCATCGCCATCGAGGCGCGCGAGCCGCCGATATCGGGGGTGCCGACGGCGACGACCGCGGTGCCGTCCTCGTTGACATGCACCGCCGCGCTCGACTCGCCGCCAATGTTGAACCAGAAGCCCGAAGCGATGCCGCGGCCCTGGTTGGGCCCGAGCTTCTCCTTCATGTGCGGATGATTTTTGGCGGCCGCGACGGTCTCGGCATAGCCGATGTTCTGCCAGGTCGGGCCATGCAACGCCTTGACCCCATCCTTGGCCGCGTTCTTTTCGCGCAATGTCAGCGGCTCGATGCCGAGCTGATCGGCCAACTCGTCGAGGCAGCTCTCGACGCCCCAGGACGAATTCGGCGCGCCCGGCGCCCGGTACGCGGCAACCTTGGGCCGGTTGCTGACCACGTCGTAGCCGGTGACTTGCGCGTTCGGGATGTCGTACATCGCAAACCCGCACATGCAGCCCGGCCCGACCGGCGACCCCGGAAATGCGCCGGCCTGGTATTTGAGGGTCAGTTCGCCGGCGGTAAGGGTGCCGTCCTTTTTGGCGCCGAGCTTGACTTCGACAACCGAACCCGCAGCCGGCCCGGTGCCGCGGAACACCTCCTCGCGGCTCATCACCATCTTGACCGGCCGCCCGGTCTTTTTCGCCAGCGCTAAGGCCACCGGCTCGAGATAAACCAGCGTCTTGCCGCCAAATCCGCCGCCGATTTCGGCGGGGATCGCGCGGATGTTCGAGATGTCGATGCCGAGCAGTTTGGCGCAATAGGCGCGGACCATGAACTGGCCCTGGCTCGAGCTCCAGATCGTGCATTGTCCATCCGCCGCCATCGACACGACGCAGGCATGCGGCTCGATATAGCCCTGATGCACCGGCGGGCTCGAATAGCGCCGCTCGATGATGACATCGGCGTCGCGGAACCCGGCGGCCGCATCGCCCTTGGTAAAGCCGATCTTTTTGGCGACGTTCGAGGGGTGGGTCGGCTTCGGGTCGACGCCCTGGGTGAAGAGGTCGTCGTGCAACAGCGGCGCGCCGGGCTTCATCGCCTCTTCGACATCGATGACGTGCGGCAATACGTGGTATTCGACCTCGATCAGCTCGCACGCCTCTTCGGCGATCGACGCCGAGGTCGCAGCCACCGCGGCCACCGCGTGGCCGTCATAGAGCACCTTGCCGCGCGCCATGCAGTTGCTCGACAGGTCGCGGAAATTCATCGGCCCTTCGCCGACAAACGCTTCCTCCGACGCAATCGGCGGGAAGTCGTCCGCGGTCACCACCGCCTTGACGCCGGGCAATGCCAGCGCCTTGTCGGTGTTGATCGCCATGATCCGGGCGTGCGCGTGCGGGCTGCGCTTGACCTTGCCCCACAGCATGCCGGGCATGACCATGTCGGCCCCGAAATTGGCGCGGCCGGTGACCTTGTCGACACCATCCGGGCGAATCGGGCGGGTGCCGACAACCTTTTGAAATTCCTTGGCGATAAACGTCATGAAGACCTCACTCCCGCTCTAACTTTCGCCCGGGCCATCTGCCAGGGCACAATGGCACGATGTCATTGCGACCCGCGGGCTCGGCCCGCGGGGAAGCAATCTCGCTCGGACGAACCGCATCGTCGAATCGGGATTGCTTCGTCGCCTTGCTCCTCGCAATGACAGTCCCGTTGATCAAATACGAAGTTGAAGGTGTCATTGCGAGCGCAGCGAAGCAATCTCGTGGATCGGTTGCCTCGCCACTTCGCTCCTCGCAATGACACAGCCCTTATTCCGCCGCCTGGCGCATCGGCTCGCCATGGTCGAGCGCCGCCAGCACCCGCGGCGGCGACATCGGCAGGTCGCGAAGGCGCACTCCGATCGCGTCGGCAATCGCATTGGCGACCGCCGCCATCGGCGGCACGATCGGCACTTCGCCGACGCCGCGCGCGCCGAACGGATGGCGCGGGTTCGGCACCTCGACCATGATCGTCTCGATCATCGGCATGTCGGAGGCGACCGGACAGCGGTAGTCGAGAAAGCCCGGATTTTCGAGCTTGCCGTCCTTGTCGTAGATGTATTCCTCGCTGAGCGCCCAGCCGACGCCCTGCGCCACCCCGCCCTGCATCTGCCCCTCGACATAAGACGGATGGATCGCGCGGCCGACATCCTGGATCGCGGTGTAGCGCAAAATCTTGACGTGACCGGTCTCTCGGTCGACCTCGACATCGCAGATATGGGTGGTGAAGCCGGGTCCTTGCCCCTGCGCGTTGATCTGGACCTCGGCGCTGATCGGGCCGCCGGTGCGCGCCGATTTGGCCGCAAGCTCGGCCAAGGGCAGCGGTTCGAAGCTGCCGGCATTGGCGCCGGCCGGAAAGGCCTGGCCCTCTTTCCACTCGACCGCCTCGGGGCTGATGTCCCAAGTGATCGCGGCGCGTTTCTTGAGCTCCTCGACCACCTTTTGGGTCGCCTGAGTTACCGCCATGCCGCCGGCAAAGGTGACGCGGCTGCCGCCGGTGGAGGCACTGAAGCCGATCGCCGTCGTGTCGCCGACAACCGGGCGCACGCTCTCGAACGGCACCCCTAGCACTTCGGCCACCATCATCGCCATCGAGGCGCGCGAGCCGCCGATGTCGGGATGCCCTTCGGTGACCGTGACCGTGCCGTCCTCGTTCACGTGCACCGCCGCACTCGATTCACCGCCGGCATTGTGCCAGAAGCCCGAGGCGATGCCGCGCCCCTGGTTGGGTCCGAGCGGGATTTTGAACTGAGCGTGGGCTTTCGCCTCCTCGAGGGTCCGGGCGTAACCGATGTTTGTCCAGGTCGGTCCGTGCGCCGCTTTGGTGCCGTCCTTGGCGCCGTTTTTCTGGCGCAGCTCCAGCGGGTCGATCTTCAGTTCGCGA
>DATMKU010000117.1:0-2933 GCA_035570935.1 Allostellaceae bacterium | reverse complement strand
GTCGCCGTCGGGATCAGGTAGTCGGCGAGGTTGCCGGAGAGCAACTGCCCGTTTGCGTCATAAACGAGGTGCTCCAGGAGGGCGCCGCCGAGCCCCTGGACCACGCCGCCGATCGCCTGGCCGTGCAATGTCAACGGGTTGACGATGCGGCCGACATCCTCGACGACGAGACAGTCAAGCAATTCGACATCGCCCGTCCCCGGGTCGACCGCGATATGCGCCGCGGCCGATCCGTAGGTGTAGGTCAGCCGGTTGTTGTTACCGAATGCCGTTGTTACCCGCAGGCCCTCGGCTGCCAACTCGGCGAAGGTGAGCGAGCGCCCGTCGGGAGCGCGGGCCCATCCATCCGCCAGTTCGACCTTTTCGGCGGCACAGCCTAGCCGTGCGCCGGCAGCGGCGCGGATCTTGGTGAGCAGGGCATTCGCCGCCTCGAACACCGCCGACCCGCCGAGCACCGTTGAGCGTGACGCAAACGCGCCGTAGCCCTCGTCGAGGAACGGCGTCGAGCCGTGCGAGACGCGCACCTGCCCGAGTGGCAGGCCAAGCGTGTCCGCCGCGATCTGCGCCATCACCGTTTCGAGGCCTTGCCCGACGGCAGTCGAGCCGACATAGACCGACACCGTGCCATCCGTTTCGAGGTCGAGCCGCGCCGTCTCCTTCGGACCGGCTCCGCCGCCCTCGATAAAGCAGGCGACGGCGACGCCGTGGTAGCGCCCGTCGATCTCGCGGCCTTGCAGCACGCGCTTTTCCTTCCAGCCGAACTCGGCGACGCAGCGTTCGAGGGTTTCGCGATAGCCGCCGCTGTCGCACTCGGTATCCCCGGCCGGGCCGACCGGCTCCAGCCGTGGCAGCCGATACGGCATGTCGGCAGCACCGATTAGGTTCTTCCGACGCATCTCGGCGCTGTCGATTCCCAGGTCGAGCGCCGCCAGCTCGATCAGCCGCTCGCAAAAGAACGATCCCTCATAGCGGCCGGGCGCGCGATAGGTGCCGGACGGGGTCTTGTTCGTGAGCAGCGCTGTCGAGGTCATCTGCACATTTTGCACCCGATACGGGCCGGTCAAGCATTGCGCGAGGGTGCGCGGCGCGATCAACCCATTGGTGCGGACATAGGCCCCGAGGTCGACGAACACCTCGCCGCGCAAGCCGAGGATCGTGCCGTCGCTGCGGCAGGCGATCTCGACCTCGCAATCCGCCTCGCGCGCATGGTTCATTGCAGTCAGATGCTCGCGCCGGTCCTCGAGCCAGCGGACCGGGCGGCCGACATGCCGCGCGGCGAACGGGATCAGGAAATCCTCGGGATAGAACTCGCCGCGGGCGCCAAAGCCGCCGCCGACATCATTCTCGATCAGATCGACCTGGGCCGGCGACAGGCCCAGCATTGCCGCCAGCGTATCGCGGTTGAAGAACGGCACCTTCGCCGCGCCGAGCACCGTCATCCGGCCCTGCGCTGCATCCCAGTCGGCGAGCAGGCCGCGCGGCTCCATCGGCAGTGCCGTATAGCGCTGGACGGCGAACCGCTCCCGCCTAACGCAATCGGCTTCGCGAAACGCGGCGTTGGCATCGCCCTTGACCCCGGTAAAGATCATCGCGGCGTTTGTGCCGGCTTCTTCAAACAACAGGATTTCGCGTCGCCCGGAAGCGTGCCGATCCGGGACGGGCGGCAGCTGTTCGATGTCGAGCGCGATCACGCCGGCCCCGTCTTCGGCCAGCGCCGGGCTATCTGCCAGCACAATCGCGACCGGCTCGCCGACATAGCGCACGCGGTCGGCTGCGATCACTGGCTGCAGGAAGCGTTCCGTGCCTGGTAAGGGCAGAAGACGCAGCGGGATGCGCGGCACGGCCCCGATGTCTTTCGCCGTGATGACGGCGCGCACCCCGGTTTTGGCAAGCGCGGCGGTAGAGTCGATGGTGGCGACGAGGCCGTGTGCAACGGGGCTGCGCAGGATCGCCGCATGCAGCATGGTCTCGCGCTTCAAATCGCCGACGAACTGGCCCCGGCCGCGCAGAAAGCGTAAATCCTCGATCCGCTCCACCGGGCTGCCAATATATCGGTTCGTCCCGATCATGGTTTGTTGGCCTTCCGGTACGCGGCGCGCGCTTCGAGCACCGCTTCGACGATCGGGATGTAGCCGGTGCAGCGGCACAAATTGCCAGACAAAGCGGAGCGGATGCGATCAACGTCCGCATCGGGCTCCTCGGTTAAGAGCGCGTGCGCCGTCGTCAACATCCCGGGGGTGCAGAAGCCGCATTGTAAGGCGTGATGCTTGCGGAAAGCGGTCTGCAGCGGGCTCAACGCTTCGTCGCTCAACAGGCCCTCTACGGTGATGACGCTGGCACCTTCAACCTGCACCGTCAGCATCAGACAGGCGCGGACCGCAGCACCATCGACAATGACCGTGCATGCTCCACACGCGCCATGTTCGCAGCCGAGATGGGTTCCGGTCAGGCTTAGCACATCGCGCAAGCAATCGCCGAGGTGGAGGCGCGGCTCGACGTCGACTGCGACGAGATCACCGTTGATCCGGAAACTCACCCGCATCATGCACTCCCGTGCTGAGCCGCTGCCCGCAAGCCGCGTTCGATCAGCGTCGCGGCGAGGCCACGACGATAGGCGGCGTCGGCGTGCAAATCGTCCGGAGGATCGACTTCTTCGGCGGCCGTCGCCGCCGCCTGCCGGATCAGACCGTCGTCGATGGCGTGGCCGTTCAGCAGCGTTTCCACCCCGGTCAGCCGATGCGGGCGCGGGCAGGCACCGATCACTCCGACATGCGCATTGCTCACTGCCCCCTGTCGGTCCTCGTCATAAAAGAGCAAAATGCCGGCGAGGGCGAAATCACCTTCACGCCGGGCATATTTTCGGAAAGCCCAGCGCCGGTGGCTTGGCCATTTCGGCAGGTGCAGCTCGGTGACGATCTCGTCCGGCTGGCGGA
>DATMKU010000116.1:0-56066 GCA_035570935.1 Allostellaceae bacterium | reverse complement strand
CCCCCGACCGGGCGCCGTTGTGTTTTCAGACCCCGGCTTTGCCGCCGCTGTTGCGCCCGTGTTACGCCCTGATGTTGCGGCTTGCCACCTGGAACATCAATTCGGTGCGTCTGCGCATCGCCAATGTTTGCCGGCTGATCGCCGAATGGGCCCCGGACGTCCTGTGTCTGCAGGAAACGAAGACCCCGGACGAGCTATTCCCCGCTGACGCATTCGAAACCCTCGGCTACCGCCATCGGCTGGTACACGGGATGAAGGGCTATAACGGCGTCGCGATCCTGTCGCGGGTGCCGTTCGAGACGCCCGAAACCCGTAGCTGGTGCGCGCGCGAGGATTGCCGGCACGCGATTGCCGTATTGCCCGGTGGCATCGAATTGCACAACATCTACGTTCCGGCCGGCGGCGACGTCGCCGACCCGGTTACAAACCCCAAATTCGCGCATAAGCTGCAATTTCTAGACGAGATCACCGCATGGTTCGCGGGCGAGCGCGGCGACGGCCGGAAGATGGTCGCGGTCGGCGACCTGAATATCGCGCCGCTCGAAGCCGACGTATGGTCGCACAAGCAGTTGCTGACCGTCGTCAGCCACACTCCGGTCGAAGTCGAGCGGCTCGGCCGGCTCCGCCAGGCGGGGGGCTTTGTCGACGCCGTGCGGCATTTTGTCCCGCCGCCGGAGCGGCTCTATACCTGGTGGAGCTATCGCGCGCGCGACTGGGCGGCCTCCAACCGCGGCCGCCGGCTCGACCACATCTGGGCGACGCCTGGGCTCATCGGCGACTTGTCGGAGGCGCGGGTGTTTCGCGACAGCCGTAGCTGGGAGAAAGCCTCCGATCATGTCCCGGTCATGGTGACGATCGGGGGGTGATCCGGCGGTAAATGTAATAGCGGCCCGCCATCACATCGCCGGGCAACGCCACGGGGGCGAATTCGGGCACCGCGATCGCCGGCTCGCTGACCAGCACGCCGCCCGGACGCAGCAAGGGCCCGACCAGCGGCGCCAGCACTCGGGCGAGCGCTTGGCTCGCGGCGATATCGCCGGTTCCGGGATCGAGATGGGCCAGCGCCGCCCGGCCTTCGAAGCGCGCGCGCGCCGTGCGCAAGGTCTCGCGCATGTCGCCCAGCAACAGGAATTCCGCGGGCGGGATGCAATCGGGGTGCGCCGCGATCCGGCGCTCGCAAACAAAGATATCGCGATCGGGAAACAGTTCGCGCAGATGATCGTATGTCCGGCCGTTGCCGAGCCCGAGTTCGAGCACCGGCCCGTCGAGACCGTCGATCAGCGCCGCCGCGAGGTCGAGGCAGGCGCGCTGCGCCTCAAGTCGGCGGATAAAGCTATCGAGCCGGCTCACCGCACGAGGATCACGCGGCGATCCCGATTTGATCGCGCAAACGCTTGTTCTCCGCCATTGCCGCCCGCAGCTGGTTGTTGGTCACGTCCAACCGGTGCGCCAGCTCCTGCATGATCGACACCGAGATGTTGGGGAATTCGCGCACCATCCGCATAAACGGCTCCTTCGAGATGCGCAGGGCAATCAGCCGATCCTTGGCGCGGACCGTCGCGTTGCGCGGCGCATTGCAGAGTATGCCCATCTCCCCGACGGTCTCGTTGGCGCCGAGCGTCGCCAGGATCACCGGCCCGGCGGGCGTTTCGGCGATGACCTCGGCGTGTCCCTCGATGATCAGATAGGCGGCGTCCGCGGTATCGCCCTGGCGGACCATGATCTTGCCGGCGTCGTACCCGACCCGCTCGCTCATAAACGCCAACAGCTTCAGCCGCGACGGCTCGATCTCGGCGAAGAGCGGCACCCGCCGCAACAGTTCGAATTCCTGTTTCAGGCTCATCTTCCTCCCTCCTTTGCGTCTCCCATCTCGCTTCCGCTTATTCCGCTGCCGCGAGCAATGTAAGCAGCGAGTCGTTGCGCTCGGCAAGCTCGGTGGGCGAACCCTGCTCCGGCAATCTGCTGTTGCCGATCACGAGCGCGCGGCCGAAATAGCGGGCGAGGCTCGCACGATGCAGCACCCAGATGCCGCGGCCGGCGAATTCCGCCTTCACTCCTCTGGTAAACGCTTGCCTGAGCCTGTTCGTCGAGCGCCGAAATCATCTGTTGCTACGCCATAGACGATCTCGCCGGCCAGTATGGTCGTGCGCCGCGGCGATGTTGGAGCGCCAGCTTCAAACCGCCGCCGTGCGGGCGCCGGTTTGAACGTAACAACGACGGTTTTGTACATCGGCTCAACGACGGCGCGAGTTTGATGACGGCGATTTGACGGTCGGTCGGGACAGTAATGCCAACCCGATCGCGAATGCGGCTGTGGTCGGGGGCAGCGAGGGACAAATTCGCGACGGCCGGTGCGTCTTCGAGCCGCGGCGCGATGCCCTCGGGCGGGTCGAATGACAGGTGCGCATTGATCATGTTGGGAGACGCAAATTGCTCAACCAGCTACTCGAGGTCGATCTGTCGGCTCTTCCTCGATCCGGCGAAAATCGTGCCGTGCAATGAAATTGGTAACGATATCGATGGAGGATATGTGCAGGCAGACCTCGACGCGGATCCCGGAGATTATGCGCGGCAGATGAGCAAACCGGGCTGGCTGGAATTTGACGGTGGCGCTGCTTTGGAAGTTCGCAGCAGGTTCAAAAACCCGATTGGCGATTTGGAACGCTGCGCACGCGCGCTGCCGCTCGCGCCCTCTCACCCCGACCCCGCATCGAAAGCGAAGCCGCGTCAGTCGGCCTACCGGCGTAGGCCCCGCCTCCCGCGCGCGAGCCGCTGCGACCGCCATGTCTTCGATCGCCGCGAGCTTCATAAAAAGATCATTCCGCCCCCCGACCCGCTATGCAATAGTCGAATCGCACCCATGCAAGAGCCCCCTAAATGACCAGTCGCCGTGATCAAAAGCGCGTGCTGATCTACAGCCACGACAGCTTCGGCCTCGGTCATTTGCGCCGCTGCCGGGCGATCGCCCACTCCATGGTCGAGGCGGACCCCGCGCTGTCGATCCTGATCCTGTCGGGCTCGCCGATCATCGGCAGCTTCGATTTCCGCTCGCGGGTGGATTTTGTGCGCGTCCCCGGCGTCATCAAGCTGCGCAACGGCGAGTACGTCTCCCTAAACCTCCACATCGACATCGAGGAGACGCTGGCGATGCGCTCCTCGATCATCCGCCACACCGCCGACATTTTCGATCCCGACATGCTGATTGTCGACAAGGAGCCGCTTGGCTTGCGCGGCGAGGTCCGCGACACCTTGCAGCTGATGCAGCGCCGGCGGACGACGGTGATCCTCGGTTTGCGCGACGTGATGGACGATCCCGAGGCGCTCGAAAGCGAGTGGGAACGCAAACACGCGGTCCCCGCTTTGTCGGAATATTACGACGAGCTCTGGGTCTACGGTCTGCCGCAAATCTGCGACCCGCTCGCCGGGCTGCCGGTGCCGGCGAGCGTGCGCCGGCGCATGATCTACACCGGCTATTTGCGCCGTACCGCGACCGATCCGGTGCTGACGCCCGACCTGCAGGAAATCGTCGAAAAGCCGTTTCTGCTGGTGACGCCGGGCGGCGGCGGCGACGGCGACGCGCTGGTCGATCTGGTCCTCGCGGCGTACGAGAACAACGCGAACATTCCGCTGCCGGCGCTGATCGTGTTCGGTCCGTTTATGGCGCCCGAGCAGCGGGCTGGGTTCTCGGCCCGTGCGGCGCAGCTCCCGAACGTCCACGCCATCACCTTCAACGCCCGGTTTGAAGCGCTGATCGCGCGCGCCGCCGGCGTCGTTGCGATGGGTGGCTACAACACCTTCTGCGAAATCCTGTCCTTCGACAAGCCGGCGCTGATCATGCCACGCACAGCGCCCCGGCTCGAACAGTTCATCCGCGCCGCCCGCGCCGAGGAACTGGGCCTCGTGTCGATGCTTCCCGAAGAGCGCGGCCGCGACCCGCAGGCGATGGCGGTGGCGCTGCGCCGGCTGACGAACCAACCGCCACCGTCGAATGCGGTCATCCCCGGCCTGCTCGACGGTATGCCGAATGTCAACCGGCTCGCGAAGAAATGGCTCGATCGGGGCCGTGCCGCACGGGTGCCTGTGCGGACCCGCCTGAGGGCGTAAGGTGGACCGCGCGGCGGCGGGCCGCGGGCGGGTCGCCTTTGTACTCAAGGGCTACCCGCGGCTTTCCGAAACCTTCATCGCGCAGGAAATCCTGGCGCTCGAACGGCGCGGGCTCGCCATCCTGATCGTCTCGTTGCGCCACCCGACTGACCGCAAGACGCATCCGGTGCACGCGGCGATCCGTGCCGAGCGGCTGTACCTGCCCGAATATCTGTATCAGGAGCCGGCGCGTGTCTGGCGCGGCTGGCGATGGGCGCGGCGGCAGAACGGCTATCGCCGCGCCTGGCGCGCCTGGCTCGCCGATCTGTGGCGCGACCCGACCCCGAACCGGGTGCGGCGGTTTGGCCAAGCGCTGGCGCTGGCGACCGAGCTGCCGCAGGACATCGGCCACCTCCACGCCCATTTTCTGCACACGCCAGCCTCGGTCGCGCGCTATGCCGCGCTGATTTGCGGCCTCGGCTGGACGGTGTCGGCGCACGCCAAGGACATCTGGACGATCCCCGACTGGGAAAAGCGCGAAAAGCTCGGCGAGGCAGAGTGGGCGGTGACCTGCACCGCCGCCGGCCGCGCCCATCTGGCGGCGCGGGCGCCGAGTTCCGAGCAGGTGGCGTTGTGCTATCACGGGCTCGATCTCGAACGCTTTGCGCCGCCGCCGCCCCGCCCGCCGGGCGCCGACGGCAGGGATCCGGACACTCCGGTCGTGCTGCTCTCGGTCGGTCGGGCGGTCGCCAAAAAAGGCTATGACGACCTCCTTGCAGCGTTGGCGCTGTTGCCGCCCGACCTCTCTTGGCGCTTTGTGCATATCGGCGGCGGCGCCCTTGCCGCGAATTTGCTGCAACGGGCCGAGAGCCTCGGTCTGGCGCCGCGGATTGAATGGCGGGGCGCGCTGGCGCAGCCCGCGGTGCTGGCTGCCTATCGCGAGGCCGATCTGTTTGTGCTGGCCGCCAAAGTCACCGCGAACGGCGACCGCGACGGGCTTCCCAATGTGCTGTTGGAAGCGCAGAGCCAGCGCCTCGCCTGCATCGCGACGGCGATTTCCGGGATCCCGGAGCTAATCGACACCGCCGCGACCGGGCTCCTGGTCCCGCCGGGCGACCCGGCGGCGCTGGCGCGCGCCCTCGCCGAGCTAATCAGCGACGCGGCGCGACGGGCGGCGCTGGGTGCAGCCGGCGAGCAGCGGGTGCGCGCGCGATTTTCGATGGCCGCCGGGATCGACCTGCTGACGCACCGCTTTGGGCTGATGTCCGGCGCTACCGCCGATGAACGCGCCGACCGGCACGAACTGGTCGAGGCGCGCTAGTTCGCGACCGCATGCGTATCGCCTTTTACGCGCCGCTGAAGCCACCCGATCATCCGGTGCCGTCGGGCGACCGGCGAATGGCGCAACTGTTCCTCGAAGCCTTGCGCCGTGCCGGGCACGAGCCGGTCGCGGCATCGCGTTTTCGCAGCTTCGAAGGGCGCGGCGATCAGCTGCGGCAGGCCCAGCTGGCCGTCCTCGGCGGCAAGCTCGCGGACAGATATCTCCGCCGATGTCGCGTCATGCCCGCCTCGGCGCCGCAGCTATGGTTCACCTACCACATCTATCACAAGGCGCCCGATTGGCTCGGCCCGCGGGTCGCCACAGCACTCGGCATCCCCTATGTGCTCGCCGAGGCCTCGTTGGCGCCAAAGCAAGCGGGCGGCCCGTGGGCGGCAGGGCACCGCGCCGCCCAGCAGGCGATCCGGTGCGCCGACGCGGTGATCGGGCTCAACCCGGCCGACCGCGACTGCGTGCTGCCGTTGCTCGCCGACCCTGGGCACTGGGTCGCGATCAAGCCGTTTCTCGACGCCGGCCTCTACAATCCGCTTGGGCGGAAAGCCGGCGGACCGCCGCGGCTGATCGCAGCGGCGATGATGCGGCCCGGCGATAAGCTCGCATCCTATCGGGTTCTCGGCGACGCGCTGTCGCGCCTGCTCGACCTCGATTGGTCGTTGGAGGTGGTCGGCGATGGTGCTGCTCGCCTCGCGGTCGAGGCAGCGCTGGCCCCACTCGGCGGGCGCGTCACCTGGGCCGGGGCGCTGGGTTCGCAAGCGTTTTCTCGCCGTTTGGCAGCTGCCGATCTCTGCGTGTGGCCGGCGGTCAACGAGGCCTTTGGCATGGTGCTGCTCGAAGCGCAGGCGAGCGGATTGCCGGTGGTGGCCGGCGCCAGCGGCGGCGTTGCCGGGATCATCACGCACGAAGTCACCGGGCTGCTCGTGGCGCCAAGGGACGCCGCCGCCTTCGCCGCCGCGGTGCGACGCTTGCTCGCGGGCCGGAATTTGCGCCGACGGTTTGGCCGGGCGGCGCGGCGTCAGGTCGTGGCCGAGCATGATCTGCCCGCAGCCGCCTCTCGTCTAGGCGCGGCGATCGCAGCGCTTCGCCCGGCCCATGCCGCCTAGCCCCATTCTTCCGTACCCGCGGAGCGTGCGGCCGTGACCCGCTCAGTTCTGTTCTACGTCCAGCATCTGCTCGGGATCGGGCATTTGCGGCGCGCGCTCCATCTCGTCGCCGGCATGGCGCGCGAAGGCTTTGCCGTGACTTTGGTCTCGGGCGGCGAGCCGTTGCCCGAGCTGGCGAGTGCCGCGGCGCGGCACATCGTCCAGCTGGCGCCGATCCGTGCACCCGACGCCAGCTTCCGGAACCTGGTTGGGGCCGATGGCCGGCCGGTCGACGATGCCTTGCGGGCGTTGCGCCGCGACAAGTTGCTGGCCGCCTTCGCCGAGGCCGCGCCCGATGCCGTGCTGATCGAGGCCTATCCGTTTGGCCGTCGTGCCTTTCGCTTTGAGCTGGAGCCGCTGATTGCCGCCGCTCGCGCTCGGCGGCCGCGCGCACTAGTGTTGTGCTCGTTGCGCGACATTGTCGTCGCACCCGAAGACGCAAAACGCCGGCACGAGATCGTCGCCCGCGTGCGCGCCGAATTCGACGCCGTGCTGGTGCATGGCGACCCGAAGCTGATCCCGCTTGAGGCAAGTTTTTCGCTTGCCCCGGAAATTGCCGATCGACTTGTCTACACCGGTTATGTCGCGCCGCCCGATCCGCCCTATGAAGACGCCGCCGCCGCCCCGGGTGCTGCGGAGGTGTTGGTCTCGGCCGGCGGCGGTGCCGTGGGCGGCGAGTTGCTGCGGGCAGCACTCGCGGCGCGCCGTCAGGGATGCCTCGCCGCGACCGGCTGGCGCTTTCTTACCGGACCCAATTTGCCGGCGGCGGAGTTAGCGGTGCTGACTGCGGAGCTTCCCAAAGGCGTCGCGGTCGAGCGTTACCGCGCCGATTTTCCTCGGCTGCTGCGGCGCTGCCGGGTCTCCGTCAGCCAGGCGGGCTACAACACCGTCCTCGACATCCTCGCCGCCGGCATTCCGGCGGTGCTGGTGCCGTTCGCCGAGATGGCCGAGACCGAGCAGACCTTGCGCGCCGAACGGCTCGCCGCCTGCGGCGTGGTCGAGATGGTGGCGTCGGCGGAGCTGGCGCCGGATAGGCTCGTCGCGGCAATCGAACGCGCCCTCGTGCGGCGCCCGGCGACACTTGCGGTCGACACCACGGGCGCTCGCCGCACTGCGCTCGCAATCGGCGACATGCTCACCGATCGGGCGGCGCCCGGCACATGTCGGAAATTTAACATCCCGCCAGGTGACTATCGGATCGGCAAATGATAACTGTTCTTGCTAGGTCTCCGGCCGCGTCGGCGCAATGGTCCGATCTGGCGCACGAGTTGGACCGGTGGGCGCAGGAAGGGAGGATTGCTACGCTCTGGTGGCGTGACGACGACGCGGCTGCCCCCTCGCAACGCCTCGACGAACTGTTGGCCCTCGCCGACAAGGTTTCGGTGGCGCTGGCGGTGATCCCGGGGCTTGCCGGTCAGGCGCTTGCGGCGCGGCTTGGCCGGCCGGGAGGGTCGTCTGCGTGCGTTCTGCAGCACGGCTGGCGTCATGTCGACCATGCGAGCGGCAGCAGAAAAAGCGAATTTCCGCTGTCGCGTTCACCCGAGGAAATCGCCGACGATCTGGCGAAGGGACGGGCGCGGCTGACCGCGCTGTTTGGCGCCAGCACCCTCGCCGTCCTGGCGCCGCCGTGGAACCGCTTTGCCGATGTGTTTTTGCCGCTCCTCGCCGCCAGCGGCATCCGCGCGATCTCGCGGATCAACCCGCGTCCGACGGTGTGGCCGGCGCCGGGCGTGTTCGCGGCCAATGTCCATGTCGATCTCGTCGCCTGGCGTGGCGATCGGGGGTTTGTCGGCGAAACGGCCGCACTCGGCGGGCTCGCCGGGCATCTGCGGGCGCGCCGCTGCGGCGGGGCCGACCGCGACGAGCCGACCGGGATCTTGACCCACCATCTCGTTCAGGACGAAGGGACAGACGCCTTTCTCGTCCGACTCCTCCAACTGACGCTCGACCATCCAGCGGCACGCTGGCTTGATCCCGGCGAGGTTTTCGCACCCGCCTTCGCCGGCGCCGATACGACGGGTCCGGCATGACCCGTCACGTTTACCCGAGCTCGGCGATGGTTGGCGATTATCTGCGCGCCGTTGCGGGGTTCGTGCCGGTGACCGCGATCCTCGCCATCGCCGCGCCCGGCCCTGCCGCCACCGGGATATTGGTCGCTCTTGCCGCGCTGTTTGCGCTGTTCGGTCTGCGCACCGGGCTGCGCCATGCGGCGCAGATCGAAGCGACCGAAACCGGGCTGGCGGCATCGGGGCCGCTTTCCGCCGCGATCCGCTGGGCCGAGCTCGATCGCATGAAGCTCGCCTACTACTCGACCCGGCGCGATCGGCGCGACGGCTGGATGCAGTTGGAATTGCGGGCTGGCGCGTCGACGATCCGCCTCGACAGCCGGATCGCCGGGTTCGCCGAACTGGTCGAGCGCGCGGCGCTTGCGGCGGCGGCGCGGGAATTGGAGCTGAGTGCGGCGACGATCGCCAATTTGGCGGCGCTCGGCATCGAGACACCGGTCCTCTCCGACTTTGGCGAAATGGCCGGAGGTCGGGCGTGAGCGATCTGCTGAAGATCCGCGACCTCCATGTGCGCTTTGCCGCGCCGGGTGGATATATTCGGGCGGTCAGGGGCGTGTCGTTGCGGGTGCGGCCGCGTTCGACGGTGGCGCTGGTCGGCGAATCCGGCTCGGGCAAATCGGTCGTCAGCCAGGCGATCATGCGCATCCTGCCGCGCAGCGGGCAGATTACCCAGGGCGAGATCCTGTTTACCGACCCGCGCGGGGACGGCGGCGCGGTAGACTTGACCCGAATGCCGGCCAACGCTGCCGAGATGCGCGCGATCCGCGGCGGCCGCATTTCGATCATCTTTCAGGAGCCGATGACCTCATTGTCGCCGGTGCATACCGTCGGCAATCAAGTGGGCGAGGCGTTGCGGTTGCATCGCCGGGTCGGCGGCGCCGAGGCGATCGAGCTGACGCGCGAGACCTTGCGCCTCGTCGGCTTCCCCGATCCACGACGCGCGCTCAAAAGCTATCCCTTTGAATTGTCGGGTGGTCTGCGGCAGCGCGCGATGATCGCGATGGCGCTCGTTTGCCGCCCGGCGCTGCTGATCGCCGATGAGCCGACGACCGCGCTCGACGTGACCATCCAGGCGCAAATCCTGAAACTCGTGCTCGAATTGCAGCATGAACTCGGGATGGCGGTGCTGCTGATCACCCACGATCTCGGCGTGGTTGCCAATGTCGCCGAAGAGATCGTCGTTATGTATCGCGGCGAGGTCGTCGAAAGCGGAACATTGCAAGAAATTTTCCGCTGTCCGGAGCATCCCTATCTCGCCGCCCTGCTGCGTGCGGTGCCGCGCTTCGACATGAAGCCGGGGGAGCGGCTGGTGCCGATCCGCGCGGTGGCGGCGGGCGATGCGCCGCATTTGATGGCGGCAAAAGCGCAATGGCCGCCCGGGCCCGCGGCGCCGCTCCTCGAATGCGCTGGCTTGCGCAAGGCTTTTGCCATTCGCAAAAGCGGCTTTTTCGGCAGCGCCAAGGCGGCGGCGCGAGTGGTTGCGGTCGATGATGTGAGCTTGAAGATCGAGCGCGGCGAATGCCTTGGCCTCGTTGGCGAGAGCGGCTGCGGCAAGACCACGTTGAGCAAGATGTTGCTGCGGGCGGTGACCCCGGACGCCGGCTCGATCACTTTCAACGACCGCGGCCGGCAGATCGATGTGCTGGCGCTCGAAGGCGACGGTCTGCAACGGTTCCGGCGCCAGGTGCAGTTCATTTTTCAGGACCCGTTCGGGTCGCTGAACCCGCGCATGACGGTCTACGACATCATCGAGGAGCCGCTCGCGATCCACGGGATCGGCAACGGGCGCTCGCGGCGCGAGATGGTCGAGGAACTGGTCGGCCTCGTCGGCCTCGACCGCCATCACCTGCGGCGCTACCCGCACAGCTTTTCCGGCGGTCAACGCCAGCGCATCGGCATCGCCCGCGCTTTGGCGCTGCGCCCTGACTTGGTGATCTGCGACGAGCCGACTTCGGCGCTCGACGTTTCGATCCAGGCGCAGATCCTCAATCTACTGATGGATCTCAAGCAAAAGCTGGGGCTCACCTACCTCTTTATTTCCCACAATCTGGCTGTCGTCGACTACATCGCCGACCGGATCGCGGTCATGTGCGCCGGCCGCATTGTCGAGATCGCCGATCGGGCGACGCTGTTCCGCGCCCCGGTGCACCCTTACACGCAGGCGTTGCTCGCCGCGGTGCCGACCCCCGATCTAGCGCAGCCGCTCGATTTCGCCCGCCTGATGGAGGACCGGGCCTCGAACCCGGCGGCCTGGCCGGAACCCTTCCGCCGCGAACCGGCAAAACCGGTGCGGCTGTTCGAGGTCGCACCCGGCCATGCGGTCGAGGCGATGACGGTGCCGGTATTGCCGGCTCTCGCCAGCCGGCTCGCACGGGCGTGACGGCCGAGCGACGCAAATGAGCACGGGCTGGGCCGATCCGGGGCAGGAGATTCCGATGACGCGGCGGGCGTTCGTCGCCCGGTCGCTGCTGCTCTCGACGCTGCTCTCCGCAGCTCCCGGCGCGGCCTGGGCAGCACTTCGGGAGACGCCTTTCCTTGCAGATAAAGTGGCCGATAACAAGCTGCCCAAAGTCGCGGATCGGGTGCCTGCCGAGCCCGCGGTCGTCGACTCGACCGGCCGGCCCGGGGGCCAATTGCGGATGCTGATGGCCAGCCCCAAGGACACGCGAATGATGGTGGTCTACGGCTATGCCCGGCTCGTCGGTCTGACCCCCTCCCTCACCCTCGCGCCCGACATCTTGAAAGCGATCGACGTCCAGAATGGCGCCGTCTTCACCCTGCATCTGCGCAAGGGAATGAAGTGGTCGGACGGCCAGCCCTACACCGCGGAGGATTTCCGTTACTGGTTCCAGGATGTCGCCAGCAACCGCCACCTGGCGCCGTCCGGTCTGCCGGTGGGCCTGCTGCCGAACGGCGAGAAGCCGAAATTCGAAGTTCTCGACGAGACGACGGTGCGCTACAGCTGGTCGCGGCCAAATCCGTTGTTTTTGCCCGAGATTGCCGGCCCCGACCCCTTGTTTATTTATTGCCCCTCGCATTACCTAAAGCAATTTCACGAAAAATATGCCGATAAGATCGAACTGGAAGCTTTGGTAGAAAAAGCCAGGGCCCATAATTGGGCCGCATTGCACAACAAATTAAATGCGATGTACAAAAATGACAATCCGCACTTGCCGAGTTTGGATCCCTGGATACTCAAGACAAAGCCGCCGGCGGAGAGATTTATTTTCGAACGAAACCCTTATTACTATCGGGTGGATACGGCCGGGAATCAACTTCCCTATATCGACCGGGTGATCCTGTCGCTGGCCGATTCGAGGATCATCCCGGCCAAGACCGCGGCCGGCGAAACCGACCTGCAGGCCCGTTATCTGAGTTTCGACGACTACACCTTTTTGCGGCAGAGCGAAGACCGCAACCATTTCGATGTTCGGCTGTGGCGCACCGGCCCGGGTAGCCAATTCGCGCTCTATCCCAATCTCAATGTCGACGACGCGGGCTGGCGCGAACTGCTACGCGATCTGCGGTTCCGCCGGGCCTTGTCGCTCGCGGTCAATCGGCACGAGATCAACCAGGTGATCTATTTCGGCCTGGCGATAGAAGGACAGAACACTGTCCTGCCGCAGAGCCCGCTCTACGACGCTGCCTATCGTCAGGCCTGGGCGCAATACGATTCGGGCGAGGCCAATCGGCTGCTCGACCTGATCGGGCTGACAAAGCGCGGCAGCGACAACGTGCGGCTGCTTCCCGACGGCCGGCCGATGGAAATCATCGTCGAATATTCGGGCGAACTGCCCGAGGAGCCCGACGTTCTCGAACTGGTCCGCGATTCGTGGCGCCATATCGGGATCAGGCTCTTTGCCAAGCCGGCGCAGCTGACCCTGTTTCGCCAGCGGGTGTTCTCCGGCGAGGCGCTGATGGCGCTCGACAAGGGGATCGAGAACGGTCTGGCGCATGCCGCATCCCCGCCTTGGGAATTTGCCCCGACGACGCAGCAGGAACTCGAATGGCCCAAATGGGGCGAATATTACGAGACCAGGGGACGGGGTGGCGAACCGCCCGATCTTCCCTCGGCACTGCGGTTGCGCGACCTGTTCAACCAGTGGCTCGGCACCGCCTCGGAGGATCAACAAGCGGTCGTCTGGCACCAAATCCTGCAAATTTGGGCCGACGAAGTGTTCTCGATCGGCACCGTCGGCGGTGTGCTTCAGCCTGTCGTCGCCAATGATAAATTGCGCAATATCCCCGAAAAGGGGATCTTTAATTGGGATCCAGGCGCGTTTTTCGGTATCTACAAGCCCGATCATTTCTGGTTCGACACCGAGCCCCGCGTGAAATCTGCGGCAGCCACCAGTAGTGCGCCGGCGAGCCCTTGAGATTGGTGGATGCGGCCTTATTTCCCCGAGCCCTGGATGTCCGGTTCGGCGCCGCGTTCGTGGGGTGGGCTTGGTATCCGGCGCCCCCGAACACGTCACGGTGCCGCCCAAGCGTCGCACTCGGCCCAGCGCGAGGGCGTCGGTCTTTCGCCGCCGCTGCGGAACGCTTGTCGCCGGGGCATGTGCCTCAGGTCCGCGGGCCGCGTTCCACAACTGACGCAAAACTGTGGCGTCCGCGTCGGGCGCCGATGGGACCAGCAATGCTGAGCTATATCGTTCATCGTATCCTGATCATGGTCCCGACGTTGATCGCGATCAGCATCGTCATCTTCACGATTATCAATTTGCCCCCCGGCAACTATTTCACGACCTATATCGCCGAGCTGCAGGGCTCGGGAGAGACTACCGATCTCGCCAAGATCCAGTTTCTCGAAAAGGAATACGGTTTCGACCGCCCACTGTGGCAGCAGTATCTCTATTGGGCCGGCGGTCTTCTTCACGGCGATCTGGGCTATTCGTTCTCCTATGACATGCCGGTCGACAAGGTTGTCGGCGACCGCATGCTGCTGACCGCGATCGTGTCCATCACGACGATCATCTTCACCTATCTGGTCGCCTTTCCTATCGGCATCTATTCCGCTACGCATCAATACAGTCTGAGCGACCACCTGTTGACATTGCTGGGATTTCTGGGTTTGGCCACGCCGAGCTTTCTGCTGGCGCTGGTTCTGCTGTATTTCTCGAACGTGTATTTGGGGATCTCGATCGGCGGCCTGATGGACCCGAAATATCTCGATCAGCCGTGGAGTTGGGGAAAAGTATTGTCGTTGATGGCGCATATGTGGATACCGGTCATCGTCATCGGCTCCGCCGGAACCGCCGCCATGATCCGCCGCTTGCGCGCCAACCTGCTGGATGAATTGCAAAAGCAATACGTCGTGACGGCCCGGGCAAAAGGCCTGCACCCGCTCAGGGCGTTGTTCAAATACCCGCTGCGCATGGCGCTCAATCCGTTCATTTCCGATATCGGGTCGTTGCTGCCGCAGGTGATCTCGGGTGCGGCGATCGTTTCGGTTGTCATGTCATTGCCGACCACCGGGCCGATGCTGCTCAGCGCCTTGCGCAGCCAGGACATGTACCTGGCCGGCTCGTTTCTGATGTTCATGGCGTTTCTGACAGTGGTCGGCGTGTTTGTCTCCGATCTCGCCTTGGCGCTGCTCGATCCCCGCATCCGACTCCAGGCGGGGCGCCGCCAGTGAGCGATCTGACCTTCGCCCCGAAGCCGCCATACGGGCCGGCCGAGGACGCGGTCGAGCCGCTGGCCCACTACGTGTCGACCGCACCATACGATCCCTATGCCGTCGAGCGAATGACCCCGGCGCAGGAGCGATTTTACGTCGCCTCGCAATGGCGCATGGTGTGGTGGAAGCTGCAGCGCCACCGCGTCGCCGTCGCCGCCGGGGTGATCCTGTTGGCCATGTATCTCGGGATTACGGTGTGCGAATTCCTCGCCCCTTACGGCGTCGACACCCGCAACACCGACTTCATCTATGCCCCGCCGCAGCCGGTGCACATCTTTTACCAGGGTCGGGTGGTTGAACCGTTTGTCTTTGGTTTCGACTATCGGCTCGACATGAAGCGGCTCGAGCGGATTTACACGCCGGACCTGAAAAAGCGCCAGACGTTGCGGTTTTTCTGCCATGGCGACGGCTACAAATTCTGGGGCTTGTTTCCCGGCGACCTGCATCTTGCCTGTCCGGCTAAGGGCGGGCAGCTGTTCCTGCTCGGCACCGACCGGTTGGGCCGCGATCTGATGTCGCGGATGATCTATGGGGCGCGCGTGTCGTTGACCGTGGGTCTCGTCGGCGTCGCCGTCAGCCTGACCCTCGGCATCGTCATCGGCGGCATCGCCGGCTATTACGGCGGCTGGACCGACATCCTGATCCAGCGGGCAATGGAGGTGATCCAGTCCTTCCCCCATCTGCCGCTGTGGATGGCGCTGTCGGCGATATTGCCGGTGAGCTGGTCCCCGATCCTCGTCTATTTCGGCATCACCCTGATCCTGGGGATGATCGATTGGCCCCATCTCGGCCGCGCCGTGCGCTCAAAGCTGCTGGCATTGCGCGAAGAGGATTTTTGCACTGCGGCGGTGCTGATGGGCGCGCGTCCGGTGCGCATCATCGGCCGGCATTTGCTGCCGAGCTTTACCAGCCATCTGATCGCCTCGGCGACATTGATGATCCCCGGCATGATCCTCGGCGAGACTGCGCTGTCGTTTCTCGGGCTCGGCGTGCGGCCGCCGATGACGAGCTGGGGCGTGCTGTTGAGCGACGCGCAGAACATCAATGTCGTGGCGCTCTATCCGTGGCTGATGGCGCCGGTGGCGACGGTGATCGTCGCGGTTCTCGCCTTCAACTTTTTTGGCGACGGGCTGCGCGACGCCGCCGACCCCTACCATTAGGGCGATTTTCGACCGAGTTGAATCATTCTTTCAGTTCGTCAGCCCTGCGCGAGAGCGGGAACCCATAGGTGGACGGCCCCGATTCGCAAGCCGCGATGTCTGAGCATCGTTGGGTTTCGCGGGTTGTCCCGGCCCTCGGACTGACCGATCGCCATCTTGCTGCTGTTCTTTGCAAGCATCAGAGCTGTGATCGGGTGCGCGCCTCGTGCCTCCTGGGTCGCGCGATAGAATTCGCCGCTGAGCAGCGTGGCCCAGATGATACGGGCCATCTTGTTGGCGAGCGCGACGGCCGCGAGCTTCTCCAGCTTGATCTACCCCACCGATCTCCCGCAACCGTCAGATTAAGTTCCTACCTTTACGCCTCATTTCGGATCAAACACTAATCCGCGGAACGGACCCTCAACAGTCGATGCCTGCCTCGGCCGCCCGGCGCACGAGGTCGTCGCGGCCGCTTAGCATGTCTTCGAGCGAGCCGAACGCATTCATGTAATGGCCGGCGAAGCCCTTGCCCTCGATGCGGGCGAACATGCCGGCGAAGTCGAGATCGCCGGCGCCAGGTGTCAGATGGAGCTCACAGCCGTTGCGCCAGCAGTCGGCGAGCCGCACCTCTTCGACCCGGCTCATGTCGAGGGCCTCGACAAAGCCCGCCACACCCTCGGGCACGAGATGCGCATGGTTGGCGGTAAACGACAATTTGAACGCCGGCGATTTGATGCGATCGAAGTAATAGCGCCACTCTTCGACCGTATGCGCGAGGTAATGCACCTCGGCCTCTTCCGGCTCCTTGTTCAAATTTTCGAGCAGCACCAGCACGCCGTGACGTTCGGCATGGGCGACGATCCGCTGCAGCCGCTCCAGCCCGGCCTTCATCCGCATCTCCTTGTCGGACGTGAAGTGAAAGCCGGCATGCATGACGATCCATTCGGCGCCGAGCTTGGGCGCGATTTCGACATAGGCCTCGAGATAGCGATCGACCGCTGGGCCGACATGGGGCGCGTACTCGGCGACGTTGACCGCCGACGATGTGTGCAGGCCGAGATGAACGCCGTGCCGCTCGCAAGCGGCGCTAATCCCGGCGACGCGGCTCTCGTCAAAACTGCCCAGCGCGTTCGGGCAGGTGTCGAGCTGGATGTCGATCCAGCGCACCGCGTGCGCCGCCGCCCATTCGATGGCGTCCTCAAGCCTCAGCTTGCGCCCGACATCGACCCCGATCCGCTCCCGCAAACCCATTCTCGTTCCTCGATGTGTTGGCGGAAGAGGCAGGAGTCGAACCTACCGGGGACGCCTTCGCGCCCCCCGACGGTTTTGAAGACCGCGCGGGACACCGGCCCCGATGCTCTTCCCATGGCCCTCAACCAAACGCCTCGGCGGCAACGCGGGCGTCGCCGACGCGGCGGGTGGCGCCTATCTTATCAAGATATTCGAGAATCTGGATGGTCAGATTTCGCCCGACGCCGGTGCGGGCGTTGAACGCCACGGCGGTGAAGGCGCCCTGCGGCGCCGTTGCGGCCAAATCGCGGGCGATACCGGCAAGGTGCGCCACGGTTTGCGGCAGAAAAAAGCGGTTGTCGGCGACTTTGGCGACACGGCCGAGGCGCGCCGCGCGGTTCAGAAAGCGCTCGACCGCCTCGGGGTCGAGGGCGAGGGCGTCGGCGACTTCGCGCACCCGCGGCGGGCGGAGTTCGGCCGCGGCGAGCAGCGGGCGCATCCGGGACCACAATTTCTCGTCCGCGTTGGTCAGCCGCGGCCGATGCTCGGGCAGCCGCCACATCCCGCCTTCGCGCACCGCGCTCCCCGCGGCGGCGAGCTCGGCCAACGCCGCGTCGAGCGCCGCCTCCGGCGTACCGCGCAGTTGCGCGAACAACGCGGCTCGGGTCGGGCCGAGCATGTCGGGCTGGGCTTGGTGCGCCACGGCGAGCGCCTCGACGATCCTGGCGACGAGGGTGGTGCTGTGCTCGCGAGTAACCGCGACCGGCGCTTGTGCCGGCCCGACCCGCAGGAATTCCGTGCCATCGGTCAGCGCGTCCAATTCGGCCGTCGTCAGATTGCGCACCAGCGCGAATTGGGCGAGATCGACAACGCCGACAAGCGCAAGCATCTGCTGCAACGCCGTTGCCGGGTCGGCCCGGGCCATTGCGTCGAGCAACTCCAGCCGCTGCGGCAGCCGGCGACCGCGGCGCGGCGCCAGCGGGTCGACGACCCGGCCGCCAGCGAGAGTGGTGCGGGCGCCGTGGTCGCGCAATACCGCGCGGTCGCCGTGCAACGCGCCGATCGGCTGGTCGAGGTCGATCTGCACATACCCGGTCTCGCCGGGGGCGATCACCCGGCCGCTCAGCACGGCCGCACGGCCGACGACATCCTCGGCGCCGAGATGCAAGTGAACCGGCAGCCCGTCGCGCAACCGCACTTCGGCATGGCGCGAGGCGCGCATTAACAGATCAATCCGGCGCACTGGCAGGTGCCGCGCGGGCGCCACCAGCCAGTCGCCGCGCCGCGGCTCGGCGCCCTCGGGAAACGAGCCGACGATGTTGACCGCACAACGCTCGCCGGCGCCGGCGGTTTCGATCGCGTGGTTCTGGGCATGCAAACCCCGCACCCGCACCGGGATGCCGCGCGGGGTGACCGTCAGGCGATCACCGGGCGCGACCCTGCCGGCGCTGACCGTGCCGGTGACGACGAGCCCGATCCCGGGCAAGCTAAAGGCGCGGTCGATCGCCATGCGAAACAGCCCCGCCGGCGGCGCCGCGGCGCGGGCGAGCCCGGCAATCCGCGCGTTTTCTTGGAGATGGCGGGTCAGCGCGGCGATGCCGGCGCCGCTGTGGCTCGACACCGGGAAGACCGGGCTGGCGGGATGGCCGGCCTCGGCGAGCAATTTCGCGACCTCGGCGGCGACGGCGGCGGTGCGCTCCGCGGGCACCCGGTCGATCTTGGTGACGATGACGGTGATTTCGCCGACCTCGATCAATTCGAGGATGTCGAGATGCTCGATCGTCTGCGGGCGCGGCCCGTCATCGGCGGCGACGACCAGCAATACCCGGTCGATCGACAATACGCCCGCCAGCATGTTGGGCAGAAAGCGCTCGTGGCCTGGAACATCGACAAAGCCGAGTTCGGCGCCGTCAGGCAACGTCGCGTAGGCAAAGCCAAGGTCGATCGTCAGCCCGCGCTTTTTCTCCTCGGGCAGCCGGTCGGCGTCGACCCCGGTCAATGCCCGCACCAGCGCCGTCTTGCCGTGGTCGATATGGCCGGCGGTCGCCAGGATCATTGCGGTAGGCCGCGCAATTCGCCGAGCTGGGCGAGAAAACCGGCCTCGTCTTCGAGGCAGCGCAAATCGAGCACGACATTGCCGGCTTCGATCCGGCCGATAACCGGGATCGGCAGGCCGCGCAGGGTGCGCGCCAAGGCCTCGACAGCGGCGCCGGATTTGGCCGCGCCGACGGGGCGCAATGCCAAGGCTGCACTCGGCAACAGCGACACCGGCAGGGCGCCGCTGCCGATCTGGCTGCGGGTTTCGACGACGCTGACTTCGGCGACGCCGGCGAGCGCGCTCGCGACCGGGCTGAGCAAACGATGCGCAGCCGCTTCGATCTCGGGGGTTGGGCGGGTCAGGAGGCGCAATGTCGGCAGGCGTTCGGCTAGCCGATCGGGGTCGGCGTAAAGGCGCAGCACCGCTTCCAACGCTGCCAACCGTATCTTGTCCAGCCGCAATGCGCGCTTCAGCGGGTTTTTCGCAAGGCGAGCGACGAGGTCGGCGCGGCCGACGACGAGCCCCGCCTGCGGCCCGCCCAGCAATTTGTCGCCGCTGAAGGTGACGAGGTCGGCACCTTGCGCCAGTGCCTCGGCAACCGTCGGCTCGTGCGGCAGGCCCCAGGGTTCGAGATCGACCAGCGAGCCGCTGCCGAGATCCTCGACAAACGGAACAGCCCGCTCATGCGCCAAGGCCGCGAGCTGTGCCGCCGGTGCGGCGGCGGTAAAGCCTTCAATCGCGTAGTTGCTGGTGTGCGCCTTCAAGATCAGTCCGGTTTCGGGTCCAATCGCCGCGGCAAAATCGGCGAGATGGGTGCGGTTGGTGGTGCCGACCTCACGCAGCCGGGTCCCGGCGCGGGCCATGATGTCGGGCAGGCGAAACGAGCCGCCGATCTCGATCAGCTCGCCGCGCGAGACGATCGTCTCATGCCCGTCGGCAAGGGTGTTCAGCGCCAATACCAGCGCGCCGGCGTTGTTGTTGACGGCAAGTGCCGCCGCGGCTCCGGTCAGGCGGACGAACCATCCCGAAATGTGGTCGTCGCGCTCGCCGCGCCGCCCGGTGTCGAGATCGTATTCGAGGTTCGAGGGGTCGCGCATCGCCGCCGCCGCCGCCTCGATCGCTTCTTCCGGTAACGGCGCGCGCCCGAGATTGGTGTGCAGAACGGTGCCGGTGAGGTTGAAGACGCGGCGCTGCGAGGCGCGGCTGAGGCGGGCGAGTATGCCAGCGCTGTCGGCGACGATCGCCTCGGCCGAACCCGCATCGCCGCCCTCTCGCCGCGCTGCCAGCGCCGCCCGGACTGCGTCGAGCACCAGCGACCGGCCATATCGTAGGATCAGCGCGGCACCACCCTCGGAGCGCAAGATTTTGTCGACCGCCGGCAGTGCGGCACGGCCCTGGCGCGGTGAGGCGGTCATAAGGCGACGACCGGCTCGGGCACGGCTGTCGCCGCGCCGGCTTCGAGGCGCACCCGCGGTTCGGGACCGGAAGAGGGCTCGATACTGCCGATCAGTGCCGCGCGACAGCCAAGATGGCGCAATTCGCGCACACAGCGATCGGCGCGATCGGCGGCAAGGCCGGCGAGCAGCCCGCCCGCGGTCTGCGGGTCGATCAGTAGCGGAGCCAGCCGATGGGTTTGGGCGGCCTCGTCGAGTGCTGCGAGGGCGGTGAGATTGTCCTGATGCAGCGAACTGGTGATCCCTTGCGCCAGCAACACCGGCGCGCCGGCGAGCGCCGGGATTGTGTCCGGGTCGAGCACCGCGTCCACCCCCGAGGCACGCAGCATTTCGAGCAGGTGTCCGAGCAACCCGAACCCGGTGACATCGGTGCAGGCGTTGGCGCCGTGCGCGAGAAGGCAAGCGGCGGCGGGGGCTGACGATTGCAGCATCGCCGCGATCGCGTCCGCGACCGCTTTCGCCGGCGCCAGTGCGCGGCCGTCGGCGGCGAGGATCACGCCGGTGCCGAGCGGCTTTGTCAGGATCAACCGGTCGCCGCGACGCAACCCTGATTTGCGCAGCAACCTCCCGGAGCTGGGCGCGCGCCCGGTCACGGCAAACCCGAGCGCCAGCTCGGCTCCCTCGGCGCTGTGTCCGCCGACCAATACGGCACCGGACGGTTCCAGCACATCGAGCGCGCCGCGCAACATCTGGAAGAGGTCGTGCTCGACGATCGCCGAGCGGGCCGGCGGCAGGGTCGCGATCGCGAGCGCGGTGTCCGGCAGGCCCCCCATCGCGTAGATGTCGTTCAGCGCATGGTTGGCGGCGATCTGGCCGAACAGATACGGGTCGGTCACCATCGCGCGAAAGAAATCGACCGTCTGCAATAATGGCGGGGCGCCGGGGAACGAGATCAGCGCCGCGTCATCGGGGCTGTCGAGCCCGATCGCGACCGCGTCGGTTATCGCCGGGCGCAGCCGCTCGATGACCCGGCCCAGCACCGCCGCCGGCACCTTCGCAGCGCAGCCGCCGCAACGCATCGGTTCCTCACCCGGCTCGGGCGTCATCTCCGGCAATTCGCGGTAGCGCCGCATCCACCGGCGGTCGATCCAATCCTTGAGCCGCCACAGATAGGCGCCGTGCGCCGCAAACGGCCCGCGCGAGGCGACGGCGTATTTGTCGCCAGCACCGATCAGCGCCAGCCCGCGCTTTTGCGGGATCGCCCGGCGCAACGGTGTGCCGGCGAGCGCGCGGCGCAGATTCGCGGCGAGCGGCGGCCCCTGGCGCACGGCGTAGACGCCGGCCTTTTCGCGCGGATGGGCCAGCATCGTCGCGACATCGCCGGCCGCGAAGATACGCGCATCGGCGGGCGAGCGAAGGCTCTCGTCGATTGCGACAAAGCCTCCGTCGGTCAATGGCAGCCCGGTGTCGGCGAGCCACGGCGGCGCCCCCGCCTCGGTCACCCACAACGCCTCGTCGAATTCGATCCGGCGGCCGTCGGCGCGGATCAGCGCGCCGGGCTCGACCCGAACCACGGCAATGCCGGCGGCGAGCGCTATCCCCCGCTCGGCGAAAATGCGGTCGAACTGCCGACGGACATGGCGGTTGTGTGACGGCAGCAACGCCTCGCGGGTGACGAGAGTGACCTCGACCGAACCATCGCACAGCCGGGCCAGCCGATATTGCGCCGACATCGCCAGCTCGACGCCGCCGGCCCCGCCTCCGACGACGGCGAGCCGCAGCCGCGGTAGGCGCCGGGCGCGCGCGACGAGCGCTTCCCAGCGCGCCGCGAACTGGGCGATCGGCTTGACCGGAACCGTGTTCTCGGCCGCACCCGGAACATCGCCGGCGCGCGGTGCCGAGCCGATATCGAGCGACAGAAAATCCCAGCGGATCGGCGGATGGGCGCGGCACAAAACCCGGCGGTCGGCGAGGTCGATGCCGACCGCCTCGTCGCGGATCAGCCGCGCGCCTGTGAAGCGCGCCAGCCGGCCGAGGTCGATATGGCACTCGTCGAAATCGTAGTGGCCGGCGACCCAGCCCGGCAGCATGCCCGAATACGGGGTCTCGACATCGCGGGCGATCAGCGTCACCCGCACGCCCGGCATCGGCCGCATGCCAAAGCTCTTCAGCACATGGACATGGGCATGGCCGCCGCCGATGAGCACCAGATCCTGAGCAATCGCAACCGGCTGCCGCATCGCCCCCTTATGCCGCAACCCAGCGCATAAGACGAGCCGGACGCCGCAAAGGGTCAGGCCGAAAACTTGCGTTCAGCGTGGTCGCCTCGGCGCTTCGAGATTGAGGAGCCGCGCGGCGTTGCCGCCAAAGATCGCCTTGCGCTCGGCATCGTCGAGGCCTGGGCAGCCCTCGATCATGCCGACCGGGTCGATCTCGCCCATATCGGCGGGATAATCGGTGCCCATCAGAATGTGGTCGGCGCCATATTCCTCGACCAGATATTCGAGCTGGTGATGGGTGTAGACGAGCGCGTCGAAATAGACCCGCTTTAGATAGGTCGTCGGCATCCGCGCGATCTCTTCGCAGCAATCGGGCCGCGCCGAGGCGGCATGATCGATGCGGCCGGAATAGGCCGGCAGGTAACCCCCGCCATGCGAGGCGACCAGCTTTAGATTCGGATAGTCGCGCAGCACGCCGCCAAAGATCAGGTGATGCAATGCCACTGTCGTATCAAGCGGGTTGCCGATTACGTTGGCGAAGTAATGGTCGGCGAAGCGGCCGGCCTCGGTGAAGCCGTCGGAATGCATGAAGACGAGCAGGCCGAGCTCTTCGCAGCGGGCGAAAATCTTGCGAAAGCGGTCGGCCGACAAATCCTCGCCGGCGACGTGGGTCATGATCTCGATGCCGCGGAAGCCCAGCGATTTGTGCAGGCGGTCGAGCTCGGCGACGGCGAGCTCCGAGGCCTGGAACGGCACCGTGCCGAGCCCGACGAAGCGCTCGGGATGGCGCCCGCAGATCTCGGCGATAAAGTCGTTGACCGCGCGCGCGGCGGCGAGCCCGAGATCGGGGTCGGCGCCGTAATAGGTCTGGCGCGGCGCGGGGGAAACCGCCTGGATGTCGATCCCCATCCGGTCCATGTCCTCGATGCGTTTTTCGGGCGACACGCTCTGCTCTGCGGTGCGCTCGCCGTTGGCCCGGTTGACCGCCCGGCTCCGCGAACCGGCCTGGGTTTCGAGAAACCAGCGCGACACGCCCTCGCTGCCCTCGACCAGCTGCGTCGCCTTTTCGCTCCTGACGTGGCAGTGGATGTCGATCGTGAACCATTTGCCGCGGGCATGCGCCGGACCGGGGAAACGGCCCGGGATCGGCGCCCCTTCGGGCAGGCATTTGAACAGCATTTTATCCTCCTGATACGCGTTGGGTCGCCGGCGTTGACCGTCACCCTGCGGGGGGACCGGGGCTAGCGCATGCCGAGGATCGAGCCGGTAGTGGCGCGCGGGTCGCGGCGCGGCCAGCGCCCGCGTTCGACCTGATGGAAGAATTCGTCGAGGGTGCGGTTGAACAGATCGGGCTCTTCGAGATTGACCGCGTGGCCGGTGTTCGGAAAGACGACGAGTGCAGCACTCGGGATTGTGCGCTTCATCAGGATGCCGGGTTCGAGGCAGGGATGGTCCTCGTCGCCGGTCATGATCAGGGTTGGCACTTCGAGCCGGGCCATCTCTGCGGTCAAATCCCACAACGACGGGCGCTGCGCCTGGACGCCGCGCATCGTCAGCGCCGAGCCCCGGGTCGAATGCCCGGCGAGGTTCGCCGCGAACTCGCTCCAGCCGCGCGGGTCCTTGTTCTGAAACTGCACCCGGCTGGGACCTTGCGCATAGGCTTTGCTCGCCTCGCCCATCCCCTGCCCTTCGATCAGCGCGATCGTCTTGGCGGTCTCGTCGTGAAACTGTTGGCGCTTACCGGGCTCGGCACCATAACCGCAGCCGGCGACGACCATGGACAATGTGCGGCCGGGATAGGCAAAGCCGAAATGCACCGTCGCAAACCCGCCCATCGAAATCCCGACGACATGCGCCTTGTTGATCCCGAGCGCGTCGAGCACGGCACGGATGTCCTCGCGGGCGCGGTCTTGCGAATAGCGCGCCGGCTCCTCGGGCACGTCCGAGGGCGGGTAGCCGCGGGCGTTGTAGGCGACGCAGCGGTAGCGCCGCCCGAAATAGCGCATCTGCCCTTCATAGCCGCGGCAGTCGTCGGCGAATTCATGGACAAAGACGATCGGCGTCCCCGACCCGGTCTCCTCGTAGTAGAGCCGCACACCATCATCGGTCGAAAGCTGTGGCATCGCTCAATCCTTGCCTGCCGCGACAGCCGATCCTAAGGGCGAGGACGCGTCGCCGGCAAGCGGCGGGGTCGATCATAATTTGGCACGATCCTTGAAGCTTCAGGAACAGGTCCGGGCCTTAGCGACGCACATTAAGGCCGATCCGGGCCGGGATCGCCGGATCACGTCCGGACCTCATTCCCGGACCAGCTTCTCGACATGCCCAGCCGATGCGCATCTGCCCATGCGCCGCGCACGCGGGGGCAAACGAGGCCTCGCGAACATCGCGAAAGTCATGTCGCCCCGAAAGCTTCGCGGCCGTTCCTTCGGCGGCCGCCTATTCGGCGAGGATCGTCGCGGGCTCCGTTGTCCTGACGTTGCTGCGGATGTTGAGGCCAAACAAGGACACCACCGCCGAGACTAGCGCGCAGAGCGACAGCGCGTAGAGCCCGCCGGCAAAGCTGCCGGTCAGCTGTTTCGCCCAGCCGACGATGGTCGGGCCGAAAAACCCGCCAAGATTGCCGATCGAGTTGATCCAGGCGATGCCGGCGGCGGCCGCGGGGCCGGTCAAAAACATCGTCGGCATCGACCAGAACGGCCCCTTGGTGCCGTAAAAGCCGATCGCGGCGACGATGATGCCGACGAGCGACCACCAGCTCCCGACCGTCATCCCAGCGAACACCAGCCCGATTGTCGAAATCACACAGGTGATGAACAGGCTCCAGCGCCGGTCGCCGACGCGGTCGGAAATCCAGCCGCAGACGAGCATGCTGATCGCGCCGAAAATATAAGGGATCATCGTGATCCAGCCGACCTGCATGTTACTGACCCCGAGTTGCTTGATGATCTGCGGCAGAAACAACAACAGCCCGAGGCTGGCGGTGACGATCCCGGTGTAGTTCAGTGACAACAGCAATACCTTGGGATCGAAGAACGAGCGCAATATGCCAATGCCGTGATGGGCTTCGATCCGCCTTTGCTCGCCGCCGATGGTTTGTTCGAGCCACGCCTTTTCGTCGGCGTCGAGCCACCGCGCGACGCTCGGCCGATCGGTCATATAAAAAAACGCGACAATGCCGATCAGCACCGTCGGCACCGCTTCAAAGAGGAACATGATCTGCCAGCCGCGCAGGCCGAACAAGCCGTTGAGGCCGAGGAGTGCGGTCGACACCGGGGCGCCGCTCGCCACCGCGATCGGCAGGGCCAAGGTAAAACCGGAATTGATGCGGGCGCGGTGCGCGTCGGGAAACCAATAGGTGAAGTAGAGCACAAACCCCGGGAATAGACCGGCCTCGGCGAGTCCCAGCAAAAAGCGGATCACCATAAAGCTGTAGGGGCCGGTGGCGAAAGCGTTGATGCCCGAAACGATCCCCCAGGTGACCATTATCCGTGCGATCCACAGCCGCGCCCCCAGCCTTTCCAGGATGATGTTGCTCGGCACCTCGAACAGCACATAGCCCCAGAAAAAGGCGCCGGCCGCCATGCCGTACATCGCCGGATCGAGGCCCAGATCCCTGTTCATCGTCAGCGCGGCAAAGCCGACATTGATGCGGTCGAGATAGCAAAAGAAATAGGTCAGAACTGCGAACGGCAGCACGCGCAAATACACTTTGCGCATGGCCGACTGCTCGACCGTGCGGGTCATGGCGCTCCTCCTGGGGTGCCGCATTCCGGCGGACAGGAGCGCCGATAAAGAAGATTGAGCGAGCGGGCAAATGCAGAGAGTTCATGCCAGCCGCGCACAAGGGTCAGAGCGCCGCCAAGCTCGCCCAACGCTCGCCCTTGGTGTACAAAACCGACCGGCAACTTTTTCGGGGAGGGCGAGGCCAATGCGCATCCACAATCTTTATACCGACGCCGACGGCCAGTCGCATTTCCGCGACATCGAGATCGAATGGGCCGAGGAGCGGCGCGGCAGCAAAATGTCGAAGCGCCTGCCGGCGAACGGCATCATCTTTCGCGAGACCCAGGCCGAACACGACATCGACTGGCACCCGGCCCCGCGCCGGCAATACATCGTCAACCTCGACGCCGGGGTGAAGATCACCGCCAGCGACGGCGAAAGCCGGGTCATCAGCACTGGCGAAGTCATCCTCGTCGAAGACACTACCGGCAAAGGTCACCTTTCGCAGCACGTCGAAGGCAAGATCCGCCACTCGATCTTCGTCCCGGTCGAATAGGACGAGCGGGCGTTCGCTCCCTCGCCCCCGCCTGCGGGGAGAGGGCCGGGGTAAGAGGCAACTCCGACGTTGCTGCTGGTCGGGGACACAACCGGCAAAAGCCACCTGTCGCGGCATGTCGAAGGCAAGATCCGCCATTCGATGTTCATGGGCTTCTATCGACTGCGTCCCCATCCGCGCGGCCTTCCCCGTCTTGCAGGCAGGTCGGCATCGGCTGCTCAGGCTCACTCGCGTCACGGCCCGTCGGATCGCTCAACCGCCCAAGGAGGGTCTTCTTCACCAGGCTTCGATCCAGCCGGTTAGCCGACCAAACAGCTCGTCAGCTACCAGAGCAATCGACAATTCCCTGGATGGAGCTTTCCACCACTGGTGATACGCGCCATCGGGGCGCACTGCAAAAGGAGGCGAGACGGGAGGCGCGTGCTGCATTATCGGCGACATATGTGGATACTTGGGCAATCTTGACGTGGAGGGTCTGTTCGATTCGCTTTAGGGGAGTCATTCTCCGGCACGGAGAACTAGTAAGAACCAGTATCGAGCGGCGTTCGTAATGGAAATTGAGGAGGCGGAGCACTTTGCAAATCATCTGCTGGAGCGGATAAGGAGGAAGAGCACGTTGCGCCACCAGCTGCGCGACAATCGGGAGGCGATGACATTGAGGCCCCGCGATCATGGGCGCACGAGAAGAGCGGTGCCGAAGAAAGTTCAGTTGTCTACTTTGCGGCGTGGAGAAAACAGAAAGAGCCTCAGCAATATGCCGATTCAGCCCATATGGAAACCGCAATGCCTGGACCACCATCGAGGATGAGATAGCAGCAAGGCTAGAGGTCGCAGAAGCGAGAACGGAGACGCTCTTTGCGCACCTCTACGGAAGTCTCGATGTACGCTTTGGTGACCTTGGTCACAAAATAGACCAGATCACCAACTCAATGAATGGCCTCGTGTCGGCAGTTCAGGAGGTTAAGGCCGACAACAAAGCAACCCGCATAACTATCATTGTGACGGTAGTCGCAAGTGTCTTGGCTGGCTTAGCGGCCATCTGGTCGCGGTCGAGTTCAGCGCCGAAGCCCCTCGAAGAGAGGGCCTGCGACATGGATGTAGTGGCAGCTATTCATTAGACGTTTACTGGAGTCAGGGGCGGGCGGTCGCGAATCAGATCGGAGGCACGTTCCGCCAGCATCATCACGATCGCGTTTATATGCGCCGAGGGCATGTCCGGCAGCGCTGAGGCATCGACCACCCGCAGAGCTTCGACACCGCGGACCTTCAGATCCGGATCCAGCACCACGTCAGAACCGCGTCCCATAGCACAGGTCCCAAGCGGATGATTGACCGTGATTACCGTATTTCGGATCCAGTCATCGATCTCGGTATCGGCCTTGGGCGCCAGCGCCTGCCCGCGAAATGCATCCATCGAAGGCTGGTGTGCGACATCTTGGGCGAGGCGAAACCCCTCCCGCAGGGTTGCGAGATCGGCGTCTTCGGCGAGGAAGTTGTTTACGATCCGCACCGGCTCGGCCGGATCGACCGAGCGCAATATGACCTCACCTTGGCTGCGCGGATGCAACAGCACCGAATTGATACCGAATGCGTCTTCGTAAGCCGGTGTCACACCTGGAAACCAGGGCCGTGGGTCGAGCGGCGCCGCGGGGAACAGGAATTCGATGTCCGGCACCTCCAGCTCCGGCCGGGTCCGGAGAAATGCGTACAAACCCAGCGGCAGCGCGGTCGCCGGCCCTGTCCGGAACAACCAGGCCTGGGCCATGGCAAACGCAATGCGATCGGCCCGCATCAACCGCCGAAACGGTCCAGGACCCAGCCGCCGCCATCGCAGCCCGACCATTAGGTGATCGCGCAGGTTGCGCCCGACTGGCAAATCCACCAGAGGCGCAATACCCATGTCACGCAGATGCGAGGCCGGACCAATGCCGGAGAGCATCAATAATTGCGGCGAGTTGAAAACGCCACCGCACAGAATGACCTCGCGCGTCGCTTCGACGTGGACAGTAGCGCCCTGGGAAACGAAGTCTACGCCGCTCGCGCGGGTACCGCGCATGGTCACCCGGGTTACACATGCGCTGGTACGTAATGACAGGTTGGACCGTGTCAGGACGGGTCTCAAATAAGCGGCCGCCGCCGACGCTCGCCGCCCGCCCTGGATTGTAAACTGGCAGCGCCCGAACCCGATTGGCTCGATCCCGTTGGCATCCTCGGTAGCGGGCCATCCAGCGCGTCGTCCCGCCTCGCACCAGCCATCAAAAAGTGGATCGCGCGTCCTGGTCCATTGTGTGCCCAGGGGACCGGAGCCGCCGCGCCAGGAGTTCTCGCCATCCTCCCAGGTTTCGCTTCGCCTGAAATAGGGCAGCGCATCCGCGAAGGACCATCCCGAGGCACCTTCGCGCGCCCATCGGTCGAAATCGGCGCGGTGGCCGCGGGTATAGCCCATGACATTGATCGACGATGAGCCACCAAGGACTTTGCCTCGCAGCAACGCGAGTCGACGGTTGTTTAGATGGGGTTCCGGCTCGGTCGAATAGCCCCAGTCGAACATCTTATGCTGTTGAAGCTTGCCCAGCCCGAGCGGGATCTGAATGTAAGGATGGCGGTCATGCCCGCCGGCCTCGAGCAGCAGGACCGTTGCGCCCTCATCTTCGGATAGCCGATGCGCTAGCACGCAACCCGCCGATCCAGCTCCTACGACGACATAGTCGTACCCGTCGGCGGTACTCATGACTGCTCTCCAGTGTTCAGCAAGCAGAGGGCGTGTGTGGACGGCCCGCTTCGTGCCAGGAGTGGGGGAGAAAGAATTCCGATCGGGTGCGGTTGCGGTCGTGTGTCCGGCCTGTTTGCGCGGCCCGTCAACACACGCCCTACGTTACTGTGCGGCGTGGAACCCGGCCAAAATAGGCGGTGCGCGCGGCGGCTTCATGAAGGTCAATGCTCATGATCGCTTCCGCTTCATCGAGCAATTCCCGCGATTTTTCGAGGAAGCGTAGGGCGGATGCAATCCGCCATCCTGCTGGTGCTCAGCCACCCATCGGGGACGCGGCGCCAACTCAAGAGCTTATTTATAAACCGGGCGCCGGCCGCTGGTCCTCGTTGCGTCAATGGGTTGCACCTTTCCGCGAGATATGATCGAAACCCGTCTGCAAAATTCGCCGCCAGCGCCCCCGGGGTGAAGTCCCGCCGCTACGGCAGGTTGTAGCCGATGGCGCTCTCGATCGCGATCGTCCTTTTGACCGCCGGGCGCGCCATGATCCGTGCGAAATGCGCGTCGAGGCTCGGATATTCGCCCGATGCCGGCGAAGTCGTGGTCTTGAAGCGCCAGTAGAGCCGGAACAGGTGGATGTCGGCGATCGAATAACGGCCGCCGACCGCCCATTCGTTGGCACCCAGCCGGGGATCGGCGATTTTGAACACCTCCCTCCAGCGTTCGAGGCCGATGCGGCGGGCCGGGTGGATCGTCGCGGCGATAAACGACATCCACGAAATCGCCTGCGCCTCGACCTCGAGCCCGCCGTCGGGCCAAAGTTTCGCCTCCGGGTAGCGCTTGGCGAGATAGTACAGGGTTGCGGCGACCTCGGTCAGCACCCGACCGTCCATCAGCAAGCTCGGCACCTTGCCTTCGGGATTGATCGCCAGATATTCGGAAGCATGCTGTTCGCGCTTGGCGAATGACAGCGGCTTCGCCTCGAACGGCACGCCGATCTCGTGCAGTGCGATATGGGTCGCCATCGCACTCGATCCCGGTGAGAAATACAAAGTCAGCATCGATAACTCCTATCGGGCTTCAGCACTGTTCAATCCCTTACCGCGTAACCGTCGCCCCGCGAAAGTGCCAGAAAGCTGACGGCGCATCGGACGGCGACCGGCAGCAACCCGCCGCTCGATTTTAGATAAAATTCTTGGCTGACGCTCACCCGACGCCGGGTTTTGATGTCCTCGGCGTCGTGCTCGCTTTTCCCCGGGGCAGCTCGCCATCCCGCTAATCCGTCGGGTTGGTAGCAAGGGTCTCGTTCGCGGATTCTTGCAGCCGAATTCATGCAACCAGATCGCCGTCTCGCGCGTATATAAACAATTCTACGGAACCATCCGTTGCCGCCGCCGTTCCGTTTACGCGCGGGGGCCGCGACGGCTTCTCGACCGAAACGCAAGGCGGACCGCCGGCAACCGGCGGAAGGCTGTCGAGGAAGGAGGGTGAGGTAATGCCCGATTCCGGTACGGTCCCGTACGGCCGAAAGACGCAGCACGAGCCGAAACCCAAGGAAGTCCATATTTTATGGCTGACCGCCGGGCTTGGCTGTGACGGCGACTCGGTTTCGATCACCGCCGCCAGCGAGCCGAGCATCGAGGAGGTGGTGCTGGGCGCCATCCCCGGCCTGCCCAAGGTTCATCTGCACAACCCAGTGCCGCCTATGAAACCGGCGAGGAGTCTCTGAAGCCCTGGCATCAGGCGGTGCGTGGCGAGATCGATAATTTCGTGCTGGTCGTCGAAGGCTCGATCCCCAACGAACATTTGAGCGGCGAGGGCTATTGGGCGGCGATGGGGACCGACGCGGCGACCGGGCAGCCGATCAAGACCAACGATTGGATAACCCGGCTGGCGCCCAAGGCTCTGGCCGTGGTCGGCGCCGGCAGCTGCGCCACCTGGGGCGGCATCCACGCGATGCAGGGCAACCCGACCGGCTGCATGGGTTTGCGCGATTTCCTCGGCTGGGATTGGAAATCGAAGGCAGGATTGCCGATCGTCAATGTCCCAGGCTGCCCGGTGCAGCCCGACAATTTCATGGAAACCCTGCTCTATCTGTTGCGCCAGCTCGCCGGATTGGCGCCGCTGATCCCGCTCGACGATGCGGGCCGGCCGACTTGGCTCTTTGGCAACACCGTGCACAATGGCTGCGACCGCGCCGCCTATTACGAGCAGGCCGATTTCGCGGCGGATTACAGCTCGCACAAATGTTTGGTCAAGATCGGCTGCTGGGGCCCGGTCGTCCAATGCAATGTACCAAAGCGCGGCTGGATGGCCGGAATTGGCGGTTGCCCTAATGTCGGCGGCATCTGCATCGGCTGCACGATGCCGGGCTTTCCCGACAAGTTTCAGCCGTTCATGGACGAGCCGCCGGGAGCGGTGTTGTCGTCGAGCTTGATCAAGCCCTACGGCGCGCTGATCCGAAACCTGCGCAAGATCACCAATCACACGCTGAACAAGGAGCCGAAGTGGCGTCACAACGGACCCGAGCTGACAACCGGCTATCGGGCTGAAGGGACTGTTGCGCGCTGAGCGAGAAAGGAGACCCCGTCGTGGCCGACATAGCAGAGACGAGCAGATCCGCGCCGCCGCAGCCCGCGAAAAAGCGCGGCCAACTGGTCGAGATGAACTGGGATCCGATCACCCGGATCGTCGGCTCGCTCGGCATTTTCACCAAGATTGATTTCGATAACCGCGAGGTCGCCGAGTGCCACAGCACCTCGTCGATCTTCCGCGGCTACAGCATCTTCATGAAGAATAAAGACCCGCGCGATGCCCATTTCATCACCAGCCGCATTTGCGGCATCTGCGGCGACAACCACGCGACCTGCTCGGTCTACGCCCAAAACATGGCCTATGGGGTCAAGCCGCCGCCGCTCGCCGAATGGATCGTCAACCTCGGCGAAGCCGCCGAATACATGTTTGACCATAACATTTTCCAGGACAATCTGGTCGGCGTCGATTTCTGCGAAAGGATGGTCAAGGAGACCAATCCCGGCGTCTGGGCCAAGGCCGAAACCACCGAGGCGCCGCACGCCGCCGACCACGGCTACCGCACGATCGGCGACATCATGCGGGCACTCAATCCATTTACCGGGGAATTCTACCGCGAGACCCTGCTCGTCAGCCGCATGACGCGCGAGATGTTCTGCCTGATGGAAGGGCGTCATGTCCATCCCTCGACCCTCTATCCGGGCGGGGTCGGCACGGTGCCGTCGGTGCAATTGTTCACCGACTACCTCGTTCGGCTGATGCGCTACATCGAATTCATGAAAAAATGCGTGCCATTGCACGATGATCTGTTCGACTTTTTCTACCAGGCCTTGCCCGGCTACGAGGAAGTCGGCCGCCGCCGCATTCTGCTCGGCTGCTGGGGCTCTTACCAGGACCCGGACAAATGCGACTATCAGTACCGGCGCATGAGCGACTGGGGCCGCGCCATGTTTGTGACGCCGGGCGTCGTCGTCGACGGCGAGTTGGTCACCACCGATCTCGTCGACATCAACCTGCAGATCCGGATTCTGCTGGGCAGCTCCTATTACGACGGTTGGGATAATTGCGAGACCTTTGTCCGCCGGGACCCGCTCGGCAACGAGGTCGACAAGGAGCATCCGTGGAACCAGACGACCTTGCCGCGCCCGCAAAAGCGGGACTTTGAGGGCAAATATTCCTGGGTCATGTCGCCGCGCTGGCTCGACAAGCGCTCGGGCGACCATCTGGCGCTCGACACCGGCGGCGGCCCCCTCGCCCGGCTATGGGCGACGGCACTCGCCGGGCTCGTCGATATCGGTTACGTCAAGGCGACCGGCAACAGCGTCAAGATTTATCTGCTGAAGACGGCGCTGAAGCCGGAAATGGAACTCGAGTGGAAAATCCCGCAATGGAGCAACACGATCGAGCGGAACCGCGCGCGCACCTATTTCCAGGCTTATTGCGCCGCGGCGGCGATGCACTTCATCGAAAAGGCATTGGCCGAGGTGCAGGCCGGGCGCACCCGGACCTGGAGCGAGTTCAAGGTGCCCGAAGAAGCCATCGGCTGCGGTTTTCATGAAGCGGTGCGCGGCGTGCTGTCCCATCATCTGGTGATCCGCAACGGCAAGATCGCCAATTACCACCCCTATCCGCCGACCCCGTGGAACGCGAACCCGCGCGACCGGTTCGGCACCCCCGGCCCCTACGAAGACGCGGTTCAGGGCACGCCGCTGTTCGAAGAAAACGGCCCCGACAATTTCAAGGGCATCGACATCATGCGCACGGTGCGCAGCTTCGATCCGTGCCTGCCATGCGGGGTTCACATGTATCTCGGGCCGGGCAAGACCCTGAAGACGACGCATTCGCCGATGTTCGGCGTGTCGCGTCAGGGCTAGCCATGTATGAAAGCGACAGGTCGGATCTCGGCGCATCGTTGCGCCGGGTCGAAGCGCTGATCGCGGCCCTCGACCGGATCGCCGACCCGGCGGCGCGCGAGCCCGCCCGCGAGCTTCTCGAACTCGTGCTCGAACTGCACACCTTGGGGCTGGCGCGAATCATCGCGATCGCCGCCGCCGCGCCGGGCGGGGCGTCGCTACTCGACCGTCTAGCCGAGGATCCGCAGGCTCGGGCGATCCTGCTGCTGCACGGGCTGCACCCGCAGGAGGCCGAAACCCGCATCCGCGCAGCGCTCGACCGGCTGCGTCCGGATTGGGCATTGCGCGGCATTGGCGTCCGGCTCCGCGAGGTGGGAGGCGGCGGCGCGCGGCTGCTTGCAACCGTCGGCGCAAACGGGCCGATCGATACCGCCGCCCTGCGAAGCGAAATCGAGTCGGCGATCGTCGAGGTGGCGCCGGATCTTGACGACATCGTGATCGAGGGTTTGGACGAGCCGCAATTCTCCGGCCTCGCCGCAGACGGGTGAGCTGTCGTGCCGGGCGCATCCTTGTCCGGGAGCTGGGTGTCGCAACTGCGGCGTTTCGTGTCTCCGCCACCAGCCCTAGAACATTGCCAATTCTGCCACGTCGCAATCGCGGCGAAGCACCCGCACTTGATCGAGGTGTCGAATCGCGGGGTGGTCTGCGCCTGCTCCGATTGCGCGGTAGCCGAAACGGCCCGCCCCGGTTCGCCCTATCGCCTGATTCCGCAGAAAATTCAGCTGCTGCGCGACTTTGCGATCAGCGATGCGCAGTGGGGCGCGTTTCAGATCCCGATCGACCTCGTTTTTGTGTTTCTCGACAGCGCGGCGGGGCGTCCGGTGGCGCTCTATCCGGGTGCAGCCGGCGCCATCCAATCCTTACTCGGCCTCGAGGCGTGGGCGGAATTGACGGCGAGCAACCCGGTGCTGAACCAATTGCAGCCCGATGTCGAAGCCTTGTTGGTCAACCGCACAAAAGGCACCCGCGAATATTATCGGGCGCCGATCGACCGCTGTTATGCGCTGGCCGGGCTGATCCGCACCCATTGGCGCGGGCTGTCGGGCGGCACGGCGGTCTGGGACCACATCGACGCTTATTTCGCCGGGCTCAGGGACGAAGCCGCCGCGGTCGGCAGGGCGGCGGGCCATGATTGACCTCGATTTCGCCATTGACGGCAGCACGGTCGAACCTTACGCCGCGATCCCGACCTTGCGTTTCGCATTGCGTGTCAGCAATGCCACTCCGGCGCTGGCGATCGAGAACGTGATGCTGAATTGCCAGATCCGGATCGAACCGGCGCGGCGGCCCTATGGTGCGATCGAGCACGAGCGGCTCGCCGATTTGTTCGGGGCGCCGGAGCGCTGGGGCCAGAGTTTGCAGAGCTTTTTGTGGACTCACGTGAATGTGACGGTGGCGCGCTTTGAGCACGACTGCACCGTGGCGTTGCCGGTCCCGTGCAGCTTCGATTTCAATATCGCGGCGACCAAGTATTTTGACGGGCTGACCGAGGGCGGGGCGCCGCTGGCACTGCTGTTCAGCGGTTCGGTCTTTTATCGCGATACGGCCGACCGGCTGCAAATCGCGCAGATCCCGTGGAGCAAGGAGGTGTATTGCCGGCTGTCGGTCAACCTGTGGCGACAGATGATGGATCAATATTATCCCAACAGCACCTGGCTGCGCATACCCCGCGCGCTGTTCGAGGAACTCTCTCGCTACAAACGGCAGCGGGCATTGCCGACCTTCGAGGCGGCATTGCAGAGATTGCTCGATGCGGCAGCGGTGGAGCCCGCGTCGTGAATTTGGATCGGGTCGCCGCGATCGCCCGCGCCGTCCTTTACGAAGGCTATATTCTCTATCCGTATCGGCCGTCGGCAATAAAGAACCGTCAGCGCTGGACGTTTGGCGGCGTCTTTCCGCGCGGCTATGCCGAATCCGAAGGCGGCGACTCGTGGCACATGCAGACGCAATGCCTGTTGCGCGGCAATGCGGCGGCTGCGATCGAGGTGCGGGTCCGCTTCCTGCAGATCGTCATGCGCGATGTCTACAAGCTCGACTCGCCGTGTGAGGATCTTCCGCAGATGCACGAAGCTGCTGGCGAGAAAGTCGCGGCGCTGGAGGTTGATGACGGCACCCGGTTTGTCCCGTGGGAGGAGGCGATCGAACGCGAGATCGTCGTCCCGGAACTGCCGACAGCGGAATTGCGGGCGGGCCCGGTATCGGTCCCCTTTGGCATTCAGGAAGTGAGCGAGCGCGAGCCGGTCGCCGATGCGGGCCTGTTCGCCGGATACGTAGTGCGCACCGGCGCCGCCCTCTGCGGGTCGATCTCGATCGCCGTTGATGAACTCGTCAACGGCGTGTACCGCCTGACGGTACGGATCGAGAACGCGACGCCGTTGCCCGCGGGCGAGCGGCGCCGCGAGATCGCTCAGCGTTTCGCCTTCGCCTCGACGCACACGATCCTCGGCGTGCGCGATGGCGCGTTTGTCTCGCTGATCGACCCGCCGGCGGATCTGCGCGAGGCGGCTGCGACCTGCGTCAATCAGGGGGCCTGGCCGGTGCTGGTCGGCAGCGAGTGCCAAGGCGATACGATGCTGTCCTCGCCGATCATCCTTTACGACAACCCGCAGATCGCCCCCGAAAGCCCCGGAGACCTGTTCGACAGCACCGAGATCGACGAGATTCTGACCTTGCGCATCCTGGCGATGACCGATGCCGAAAAGCGCGAGATGGCCGCGACCGACACTCATTGCCGCGCGCTTCTCGAACGGGCCGAGGCCTTGACCCCGAGGCAATTCGGCCGGCTGCACGGCACCTTACGGCGCTCGGAATCACCGGTCGATCTCGCCGCCGGCGACGATGAACGCGCGCGTTCCGACAGCTCGAAACCGGGCCTCGTCTCGCTTTGGGTAGACGGCCGGCGGCTTGCCGTCGGCGCCCATGTGCGCCTCAATCCGAAGCGGCGCGCCGACATCATGGATATCGTCCTGAAGGACCAGGAGGCGGTAATCGAGGCGATCGAGCGCGACTTCGAGGATCGCGTGCATGTCGCCGTGACCCTGCTCGACGATCCCGGCCGCGATCTCGGGCTCGATCGCTATCCGGGTCACCGCTTCTTCTTTGCTCAGGACGAGATCGAGCTGCTCGACCGGAACGGCGGGCGATGACCCGCATCCTCGTCGCCGGCATCGGCAATATCTTCAAGGGCGACGACGGCTTCGGCGTCGAGGTCGTGCGGCGCCTGGCGCAGCGGCCGTTGGCGTCATCGGTAACGGTCACGGATTTCGGCATTCGCGGGATCGATCTGACCTATGCATTGCTCGACGGCTATGAGGCGGCGGTGCTGGTCGACGCCGCGCAGCGCGGCGAACTGCCCGGCACGATTTCGATCGTCGAGCCCAAGCTGCCCGCCGCCGATACCGACCCCGAAGACCTGCTCATGCCGCTCCACGATCTTGACCCGGCGAAAGTGCTGCGGCTCGTCGCCGCGATGGGCGGAACTTGCCATCGCATTCTGCTGGTCGCCTGCGAACCGTTGACTTTTGGCGACGAAAGCGACGGGGCCATGGGCTTGAGCGCACCGGTCGGCGCAGCGCTCGATCAGGCGGTCGCGGCGGTGGAGGAACTGATCGGAGAGCTTTCCGCGGAACCGGCGGTTGCGATAGAACCGCGCAATAAGGAGGCAGTGTCGTCGTGAACCAAAAGAAGCCGATCAACGAAAAATCGTCGAGCACCGGGTGGCGGATCGCCGGGGCTGCAATGGGCGTACTGGTCCTGATCGGGATCGCCGCCAATCTGAAGGACGTATTCCGCTATATCAAGATCAGCAATATGTGAGCCTCCCGGAAACGGTTCGGGCATGGGCGAGGATTTGCGCTCCTCGAATGCCGTTGCCGGGTCGCCGGTCGCGGTCGAGATCCGCGTGCACGGTTGTGTGCAGGGCGTCGGGTTTCGCCCGACCGTGTAGCGCATCGCGCGCGATCTCGGGCTCGACGGCGAAGTCTTGAACGATGGCGAGGGCGTACTGATCCGCGCCCGGGGTACCGAGCAGCGGGTCGCGGCCTTGCTCGAACGGATCGAGGCCGAGCCGCCGCCATTGGCGCAGATCGAGGCTATCGAGATCGGCGCTTTCGCCGACGCGTTGCCGGCCGGCTTTCATATCGCCTCGAGCCGGCTTGGTGCGGCGCGCACCCAGGTGTCGCCCGACGCGGCCCTTTGCCCGGCCTGCGCCGCCGAAGTGCTTAATCCCGGCGAACGGCGCTATCGCTATCCCTTTACGAATTGCACCCATTGCGGGCCGCGCCTGACGATTGTCGAGGGCATTCCTTATGACCGCGCGCAAACGACGATGGCGCGCTTCCCGCTGTGCGACGCATGCCTCGCCGAATACGGCGATCCCGCCGACCGCCGCTTTCATGCTCAGGCCGTCGCCTGCCCGGCATGCGGGCCACGAGCGGTTCTGCGCCGGATCGACCGCGGCATGTCCTGCGAAATAACGGCGAGCGACGCAACCGAGGCGGCGGCCCGGCTGATCCGCGCGGGCGAGATCGTCGCGATCAAGGGGCTCGGCGGCTACCATCTCGCCTGCGACGCGACGGACGGCAACGCCACCGCCCGGCTGCGCCGGCTGAAGCACCGCGACGCCAAGCCCTTTGCGCTGATGGCGCGCGACCTCGCCGTAATTCGACGCTATTGCACGGTTGCGCCGGAAGAGGAGCACGCGCTGACCGGGGCGCAAGGGCCGATCGTGGTATTGCCGGCGGACGGGTGCGAGCGCCTGCCCGCTTCGGTCGCGCCCGGGCTGGCGACGCTGGGCTTCATGCTGCCGACAACGCCGTTGCACCTGCTGGTGATGCAGGAGCTGGAAACTCCCGCGGTGATGACCAGCGGCAATCACTCGGACGAGCCGCAGATCACCGACGACGACGAAATGCCGTCCCGCCTCGGCAGTATCGCCGCGCACGCGCTGATGCACAACCGGCGGATCGCCAACCGCGTCGACGATTCGGTGGTGCAGGTGATGGATGGCAGGGCGCGTCTGCTGCGCCGCGCACGCGGCTATGCGCCGGTGCCGATCCCCTTGCCACCCGGGTTCGAAACCGCCCCGGACATCCTGGCGTTGGGCGGCGAGGTGAAGGCGGCCTTCTGTCTTGTCAAGGACAGCCGGGCGATCCTGTCGCAGCATCAGGGGGATTTGGAGCACCCGGCGGCATTCGATGACTACCGCAAGAACCTGGCGCTCTATCGCGACCTGTTCGATCACGTCCCGATGGCGCTGGTGGCGGATCTGCATCCCGAATACGTGTCGGCGAAGCTCGCGCGCGAAATGGCGCAGGCCCGCGGCGTGCCGCTGATCGACGTGCAGCATCACCACGCCCACATCACCGCGTGCCTCGCCGAAAATGGGCGGACGCTGGCCGCACCGGCGGTGCTCGGCATCGCCCTCGACGGGCTCGGCTGGGGCGATGACGGCACGATCTGGGGCGGCGAATTCCTGCTCGCCGATTATTGCGGCTACGAGCGCCTGGCCAGCTTTGCGCCGGTCGCGATGCCGGGCGGCGCCAGCGCCATCCGCGAGCCGTGGCGCAGCCTCTACGCACACCTCGCGCGCAACATCGGCTGGGCCGAACTCACGGATTCATTCGGACGATCGGAGTTGTGCGCCGCGCTCTCGGCAAAGCCGCTCGCAACCATCGACGCGATGATCGCGCTCAACCTGAATTCGCCGCCGGCATCGTCCTGCGGCCGGCTGTTCGATGCGGTGGCCGCGGCGATCGGCATCTGCCGGCAGCGCCAGGCCTATGAGGGCGAAGCGGCGATGCGGCTCGAAGCGATCGTCGACGAGGCGGCACTCGACGATGCGGACGGTTATTCGTTCGAGATCGCGCCCGCTGCCGGTCTTCTCACGATCGAACCGGGTCCGATGTGGCGCGCGCTGCTGCGCGATCTTGCCGAGGACACGCCACCGCCGGTCATCGCGGCACGCTTTCACAAGGGACTTGCCGCGGCCATAACCGCGATGGCCGGGACCCTTGCCGAGCGCGGCGCGCGGTTTGACACCGTGGCGCTGTCGGGCGGCTGCTTTCAGAACCGAATTCTGTTCGAGCGGACGCTCGGCGGTTTGCAGGCGCTCGGCTTCACGGTGCTGACTCACGCGCAGGTCCCGACCAATGACGGCGGGTTGGCGCTCGGCCAGGCGGCGATCGCCGCTGCTCGGCTGATAGAAAGAACCGCATCATGTGTCTAGGAATACCCGGCCAGATCGTCCGGCTCGACGATGCCGACAACGCGCTCGCCACCGTCGATGTCTGCGGTGTCCGCCGGCAGATCAATATAGCCTGCATAATCGACGATGCCCATCCGTTCGAGGTTTGCCTCGGCAATTGGGTACTGGTGCATGTCGGTTTCGCGATGAGCCGGATCGACGAGGCGGAAGCGGCCGAGACCCTGAAGATCCTGGCCGAGCTCGGCGAAGCGCAGGCCGAGATCGAGGCGATGCTCAACGGACAGGCTGCGGCGGCGGGATAGCATGTCGAACGAGAGCGTGCTGCAGACCCTCTACCCCTTCCTGCACGGCAAGGCGCAGGACCCCGGCAAGCTCGCTGCCGCGCTGTTGCATTCGGTCGCCGAAAAGGCGGCGGATTCGCGCGCCACCAACGCCCGCTTTTTCGCCGATCAGGGGGAAGCGGTGGTCGCGGCGGCGCGGGCGATTGCCCAGGTCTATCGCGGCGGCGGCCGCTTGTTTGCGATGGGCAATGGCGGATCGAGCTGCGATGCAGCACACATCGCGGTCGAATTCACCCATCCGGTAACCGCGGGCCGGCCGGCGCTCGCCGCGATCAATCTCGTTGCCGATGTCGCGATGATTTCGGCAGTCGCCAACGATGTTGGGTTCGAGCACGTCTTCGTTCGCCAAATCATCGCGCAGGCTCGTCCAGGCGACGGCCTGATCGGCGTTTCGACCAGCGGCAATTCGCTGAACCTGCTCGCCGCCTTCGCCAAGGCGAAGGAGGTCGGCCTCACGACGATCGGACTTGCCGGCGGCGATGGCGGGGCAATGAAAGAGGCCGGCACCGTCGACCATTGCCTGGTCGTGCCGTCGAGCTCGATCCACCGCATCCAGGAATGTCACGTCGCCGCCTATCACATCCTGTGGGATCTGGTGCACACCTTGCTGGCGGACGACCGCGGCGCCGCGTCGCGCGGGAACGCCGTATGAAATACGTCGACGAATTCCGCGACCATGCCAAGGCGCAAGCGCTGATCGCCGAAATTGCGCGGCTCGTGTCGCGTATCGAGACCGCACGGCAGCGGCCATTGCACATCATGGAAGTCTGCGGCGGCCACACCCATTCGATCTTCCGTTATGGCATCGAGGGAATGCTGCCAAAGGAAATCGAATTGGTTCACGGCCCGGGCTGCCCGGTCTGCGTATTGCCGATGGGACGGATCGACGATTGCATCGCGATCGCCGAGCGGCCGGGGGTCGTCTTCACCAGCTTTGGCGATGCGATGCGGGTGCCGGGCTCAAAGAAAAGCCTGTTGCAGGCCAAGGCCGACGGCGCCGATGTGCGGATGGTCTATTCGCCGATAGATGCGCTGGCGCTGGCCCGCGAGGACCCCGATCGCGAGGTCGTGTTTTTCGCGATCGGCTTCGAGACGACGATGCCGTCGACCGCATTGACGGTATTGCAGGCCGAACGCGACGGCATCCGGAATTTCTCCGTCTTCTGCAACCACATCACGATCGTGCCGACGATCAAGGCGGTGCTCGACAGCCCGGACCTGCATCTCGACGGGTTTCTCGGCCCGGCCACGTCGCGATGGTGATTGGCACGGCGCCCTTTGAATTCATCGCCCGATCCTATGGCAAACCCATGGTCGTCGCCGGGTTCGAGCCGCTCGATGTATTGCAATCGATCTGGATGGTGCTGAAGCAGATCGCCGAAGCGCGCTGCGAAATCGAAAACCAATATGCCCGCATCGTGCCCGAAGCCGGCAATACGCCGGCCTTGCGAGCGGTCTCGCAGGTCTATGAATTGCGCGAATTCTTCGAGTGGCGCGGCCTTGGCTCGATCGACCATTCCGGGATCAGGTTCCGCCAGTCCTATGCCCGGTTCGACGCCGAGCGGAAATTCGCGGTCGCCAACGTCAAGATCGCCGATCCGAAATCCTGTCAGTGCGGCGAGGTGCTGAAGGGCGTCATCAAGCCGTGGCAGTGCAAAGTGTTTGGCACCGCCTGCACGCCAGAAGCGCCGCTCGGTGCGCTGATGGTGTCATCGGAAGGTGCCTGCGCCGCCTATTACCAATATGGCGGCGTCCGCCGGGACGACGCGGCATGAGCCTCGTCGCCGCGGCCCGGCCCCGGCGGCTCGGCCGGCTGCATGTGCCGAAAGTGACCCTCGCCCATGGCGGCGGCGGCAAGGCGATGAAGGATTTGATCGACGACGTCTTTGTGCGCGCCTTCGACAACCCGGCGCTGGCGCCCCTGGAGGACCAGGCCCGGTTCGATCTTGCCCTACTGACCGCGCGCGGCGATCGGCTCGCCTTCACCACCGACTCCTACGTCGTCGATCCACTGTTCTTCCCCGGCGGGAATATCGGCAAGCTCGCGGTGTATGGCACGGTCAACGACCTCGCGGTCGGCGGTGCCGTGCCGCTCTATCTCTCTTGCGCCGTGATTATCGAGGAGGGGTTGCCGGTCGATTTGTTGCGCCAGGTCGCGCAATCGATGGCGCTCGCCGCACGCGATGCCGGCGTCGAGATCGTCACCGGCGACACCAAGGTCGTCGACAGGGGCGCATGCGACCAATTGTTCATCACGACTGCGGGCGTCGGGGTGACCCGGCCGGGCCTGGAGCTCGGCGCCGGGCGGGCGCAGCCCGGCGACACGGTTCTGGTCAACGGCGTGCTCGGCGATCACGGTGCCGCGATCCTCTGCGCGCGCGGCGATCTGGCCTTGGAGACGCCGATCGAAAGCGATTGCGCGCCGCTATACCGGCTGATCGCGGCCTTATTGGAGGCGGCGCCCGGCACGCGATTCATCCGCGACGCGACGCGCGGCGGGGTGGCGACCGTGCTCAACGAGATCGCTCAAACCTCGCGGGTTGCGATCGAAATCGACGAGGCGCAAACGCCGTTACGCGAGGAGGTCAAAGGCTTTTGCGAGATCCTGGGTCTCGACCCGCTCTACCTCGCCAACGAGGGCAAGATCGTCGCGGTTGTGCCGTCGGCGCAGTGCGAGGCGGCGCTTGCCGCGTTGCGCGCGGACCCGCTCGGACGGGATGCCTGCGCTATCGGCCGTATCGGCGAGGGCGAGCCCGGCCGGGTCACGATGCGCACCACCCTCGGCGGGCGGCGCATCGTCGATATGCTGGTAGGCGAGCAATTGCCGCGGATCTGCTGAGGATCGGCCGGTGCACGAGCTCGCCCTGACCTGCGCCATTGTCGAGAGCGCCGAGGAAGCGGCGAAGGGGCGGCGTGTGATCCGCGTGAGCCTGGAGATCGGCCGGCTCTCAGGCGTGATGACCGAGGCGATCCATTTTTGCTTCGACGAGGTGGCGCGCGGCACCGGTGTCGAAGGTGCCGTCCTCGACATCTTCGAGATCGACGGCCGCGCCCGCTGCCGGCGGTGCGGCGCGGAATTCGCCACGCCCGATTTCTACACCGGCTGCGCTTGCGGTTCGATCGACCTCGACCGGTTGCAGGGCGAGGAGCTGACAATCAAAAGCATCGAATTGGAGGAGGCGGCTTGATGTGCGCGATCTGCGGATGCGACGGCGAGGCGAAACCGAGCGTGCTCGATCTCCAGACCGGACGTCGGACCGCGATCGAACCACCCGCACCCGAGCACGTCCACGCCGACGGTACAGTGCATGGCCATTCACACGATCACGACCACCATCACGCCCCCGAGCACGGCACGATGGTCGCGCTCGAAGCCCGCATTCTCGCCAAGAACGATGCGCTGGCGCAAAAGAACCGCGGCTGGTTTCTGGGCCGCGAGATCCTCGCGCTCAACCTTGTCAGCGCCCCCGGCGCCGGCAAAACCACGCTGCTCGAACGCACGATTCGCGATTTGCAGGGCGAGCTGCCGCTCTACGTGCTGGAGGGCGATCAGGCGACCGCGAACGACGGCGAGCGCATCCGCGCGGCGGGGGGCCATGTCGTGCAGATTAATACCGACACCGGGTGCCATCTCGATGCGCTGATGGTCGCGCGCGGGCTTGCCGAACTCAAGCCCGGCCCGGGCTCGGTCTTATTAATCGAGAATATCGGCAACCTCGTCTGCCCGGCCTTGTTCGACCTCGGCGAGCGCGCCAAGGTGGCGATCTTTTCGGTCACCGAGGGCGAGGACAAGCCGCTCAAATACCCGCACATGTTCCGCGCCGCCAATCTGGTGATATTTAACAAGATCGATCTGTTGCCCTATCTCGATTTCGACCTCGCGCGCGCCGTCGCCAATGCGCGCGCGGTCAACCCCGACGCGTCGCTGCTGCGGATTTCGGCACGGACCGGCGAGGGCCTCGAGACCTGGTACGAGTGGCTCCGCCGCGGGACGGCCGCAGCGCGCGAAGCCGCGTTCGTTTGGAGCCCCACATGATACCCGCGTCGTTCGACTAGCATCGTCGACAGTCCCTCGACGAGGCTATCGCCATCCTCGCAGGCCACGGCGACGATGTCCGAATCGTCGCCGGGGGCCACAGCCTAATCCCGATGATTCCTTTGTCGCACTCGACGTGTCCCTGTCGCTCGCGGCCGGCCTGCCGGTGCTCGGCCATCTGAACGTGCTGCGGCACAGCGAGGCTGTAGTCCACCTATCCGGCGAAGGCCATGCCGGGATGAAACGGCGGATCGCGGCGTGGGGCAAGGATGCGGACGAACTCGGCCCGCACGCCTTCCGCACCGAACAGGTTTTCATCGACGGCAGGGGATGGGTGCGGCACTCAAATACCTGCCGTTGACCGAGTACCGCGATCCCGAGAAGCGCGGCGCGGAAACCGAGGCGCTGTTGTTCCGAATTCGGGCACTGCTGACCGAGCTCAAGATCGCCAGCCATCATTGCGGATGGTCGCATGCTGCGGTCGCCGAGAAACTGATGCCGACGCCGCGGCCGGCCAAGGATGAGAGCCGGAACGTTCCGCTTGCATGGGGAACGGACTTCAACCCGCTCCGCAGCGACGTAAAGAACGCCGTTCGCAACAAAGGGGCGAAGCTCATGGGCGGAAAGCACGCCGCCGAGCCGGCGCCGACAACACGTGGTTCTGGTATCTTCCAGAGGGGTAGGCTGCCTCCAGTTCGCCCGGTTCAAACCGCGCTGATAGTGGTGCGGTTGAACCGAACCGGCCGCGGTTCATGTGTGGATGGCCCCCGCGCTGCAAGGAGCAGGTGATGTGGATGTCGGCGGTCGCTTGCGGTCATGTGTCCGGCCTTTGCTGGTGCGGTCGGGTGACCGCTGGCCCAGGTGGGATCCGCGATGGGGATCTCGATCAAGTCCGCGGGATCGGTGTCCCATTGGTCCGCCAGATCTCCCCATCCCTCGGTCGACTGACGACGTCCGTTGGCACCTTCTCCTCGCAAGCCTCGCGATGCGCTTTGGTTGGCCCTCGACCTCAGACGGTAGCCACGGCTTCCCGGAAGCCGGTTTGGCGCACCATCACCGCCCAGATGATCCGCGCCATCTTGTTGGCCAGCGCCACTGCGGCTACCAAGCGTGGCTTGGTGTCGAGCAGTCGCTTGAGCCACGGATCGGTCTTGGCGCGCTTGCTGCCGAGCACCGCCTGAGCGCCGTTGATCAGCAGCCGGCGCAGGTAACCGTCGCCTTGCTTGCTGATTGCCCCCAGCCGGATCTGGCCCCCCGAGGAGCTCTGTTTCGGCACCAGCCCGAGCCACGCCGAGAAATCCCGCCCGCGGCGAAACCGCTGCGGCTGCAGTACCCGGGCAGCCATCGCGGTGCTGATGATCGGCCCGAGCCCGGGGATCGTCGCCAGCCGGCGGCTCCGCGCGTTGTCCCGGTGCCAGCGCATCAGCTGTTTGTCGACCAAGACAATCTGCCGCTCGAGCCTCGCCAGCACGCTCGCCAGGCCGAGCAGCACCGAGCGCAATATCTCCGGCACGCTGCCGGGCTCGGCCAGCATCTCGATCAGCTCCTTGACGTGCGCCGGTCCCCGGCTGACGACAACCCCGAACTCGGCCAGATGGCCGCGCAGCGCGTTGAGCAGCATGGTGCGCTGTCCGATCAGCCGGTCGCGCACCCGGTGCACCGCGGCAATCGCCTGCTCGGCCTCGCTCTTGATCGGCACAAAGCGCATCGATGGCCGGCTTACCGCCTCGCAGATCGCGGCCGCATCCGCCGGATCGGTCTTGTTGCGCCGCACGTAGGCCTTCGCATAGGCCGGCGGGATCAGCCGCACTTCGTGGCCGAGTTCGCCCAGCCGGCGCGCCCAATGATACGCCGTGCCGCACGCCTCGATGCCGATCAGACAGCGCGGCAGCTTGGCGAAAAACGGCTCGACCTGCCGGCGCTTGAGTTGCCGGCGCAGCATCACCGTACCCGCCGCGTCGACGCCGTGAACCTGAAACAGCCTCTTGCCCAAATCCAAGCCAATGGTTGTAACCTGCATGTGGATGGCTCCCTTTGTTGGACTGCAACAGCCCACCTTGGCACACCGATGCCGTTCGGGGGCCATCCACCCCATCAGGTCCGGTTCATGTGAACCGTATGTTTTCACTGGGGCCTGAACCGCGCGAACGGTTCAGTCTGAGCCGGGTCAGTTTTTTGGAATAATCTTTCGTTTAGCATCACCGCGTTAGCATCCGGTGGCAATGCTACGGTGAGGTTCCCTCACCGGGCCATGCAGCTTCGCTGCCTGCTAACGTGTAGCATTGCGCTTGGCATGTTAGCACCATGCGGATTTCCAAATTCGGCATATGGTTGCGGTCGGCGAACTGCCGATCCCTGCCCTCTGTCTTCAGGCGACCCAGTTCGCACTTGTGCTAACTTTGAGCATAAGTTGTCTGCGCAGCGGAAATGGCTACCGCCTGATAACCTCACCGGCGCCCGCGTTTCTCTCGATTTCGTCGGCGGTGTCCGCCAGTTCGACCGCCCAAAGTCGCAACTGCGCAATAACGGCTGGCTCGATCGAAGTCTTAGCTCGCTCACAGCAGCATCTGGCAAGATTTCTTAGTTCCTGCGGTTCGCGCATTTGTCTCCTCCCAAGAAAACATATGCAAGCTTCCCAAGAACGTGCGACCCCAAGATACCGTTATTTTTTGAATAGCCACTTTTCGCCCAAGTTCCGACCCAAAGGTAGCTCAAAAATTAGGCCATCGCAAGCTAAAGCCGTCTGTTTACTGCTTAGCGGAACTGGCGCATCGGGTTCGGTCGCTTCATCCCGGTTTGCCGCTCCTGCTCGTTTCGGGCTATCCGGCAGCGGGCATTGAGGAAGCGTGCGGGTATCCGATCCTGGGCAAACCTTGCCGCCGCGACGAGGTGCGGCGCCAATCCGGGCAGCCTGCGATCGGTGCGTCGGTCCGGGTTGAGCTTCGCTTCAAGGGGTCGACGTTCCCCGTTCGTTTTTCGGGTGACGCGGCAGGTGATCCGCGGTGTCGAACCAGGCGATCTGGTTCTCGGTCCACAGGTGCATGGCGGGCGCCACCGCGGCGGGATCATCGAGGGTAGCGATGCTGACATCGACGAGAGCCGGGTTGGCGACGGCTTCCCAGGTGAGCGGCGTACCGCACCGGCCGCAGAAACAACGAATCGCTTTGGGCGAGGATCGATAGGCAACCGGGGTTCCGGTGGCTACTGCGAAACCGGCGCGCGGTACGGTCAGCCAAGCTACGACCGGGGCGCCGTGGGCATGCCTGCACGTCCGGCAGTGGCAATAGAGCGCCTCGACGGGGGCGGCGTCGATGCGATAGCGTATGTCGCCGCACAGGCAGCCGCCGGTCAAAATCTCCGGCATTTCCTCGCCTCTTCCGCTGTCGCCTCGGTCTCCGTGAAACTCAGGGTGCCGAGCGTGTGTTTCCCAGACATCGACCCTGACGGAGAGTCCGCCCGATGACAATCGACATTGTGGCTATACAACCTTTGATTGCATTGATTGCCGGCATCCTGATTTTGCTGGTACCGCGAATCCTCAACTACGTCGTTGCGATCTATTTGATTATTATCGGAGTCATGGGTCTGTGGCCCCATATACTTCTCCACTTCACCCACTAAAACCGGCTGTGTCCCGTAAGACCAGCAGCCCATCATCGGCTCATGCTCTAAACTTAGCCGGAGTTTGAGGACGTCAGGCCCATTGACATCGGAGAAAGCGGAGTCGAGCTTGTCGTCGTACCGCCGTGCAAGGCCGCGCGCCGGGCCGTCGGTCAGCTGATGCTGGGCGGTGCCGGGCACGACGATCGGCCAGCGACGATGGACATTCGCGTCGATCCCGCCCGGGATGACGATCTGGCCCGACGCGTCGAGGGTCCGCCCGGCGCCGATCGCGGCGAGGCTGCCAGGCGCGCCGATCTTGCCCGATGCGACGCCGATATCCGCCGGCTCCGCCCCCAACGGCAATACTTCGAGCCCGTTGGCGACGACGCGGTCCACCATGCCACCCTCCTGCGTTCGCTCGCTAAATCAGGCGACGCGGTAGCGGTCGATCGTGGATTTGGCGAATTTGAGGCCGAGGCCTGGGGCGGTCGGCATGATCAGCTCGCCGTTTTGCTGCTGCGGCACCTCCTCGAACAGCGGCATCAGCCACGGCATGTATTCGACCGTCAGCCCGTTCGGGACCGCGCCGATCAGATGGACATGAACCTCCGGGATCAGGTGGCTGACGACCGGCAGGTTGAACGCCTCGGCCATGCCGGCAACCTTCATCCATTGGGTGATGCCGCCGACCCGCACCAGATCGATCATCACGACATCGATCGCGCGGGCCTCGACCATGTGGCGGAAAGGCACGATGCCCCAGACGTATTCACCACCGGCGACCGGCGTTGAGAGTGCCGCGGTGACGCGCGCGAGGCCGGCGAAATCGTCGGCGGTCGTCACGTCCTCGAGCCAGAAGAGGCCAACGCCGGCATCCTCGACGCGGCGGCCAATGTCGATCGCCTGCTCTGGGCGCCAGCGCTGGTTGATGTCGCACATCAATTTGATGTCGGGGCCGATCGCCTCGCGCACCCGCCGCATGCGCTCGACCTCTTTGGCCGGCGTGGTCTCGCCGGGGAGCGCCAGTTGGGTCTTCATCTCGCGCCAGCCGCGGTCCTTGAGGGTGGCGGCAGCCTGAACCACCCGGTCGAGCGTAAGACCACGCATCAGCGCGCCGCTGGCGTATGTCGGGACCCGGTCGCGCGCCCCGCCGAGCAGTTTCCACAACGGCAGGTTCATCGATTTGGCGCGCAAATCCCACAGCGCGGTGTCGATCGCCGAGACTGCGAGGTTGAAGATGCCGCCCGGCCCGGCCGAGCCCGCCGCCGCGCGCAATTTGGCGGTGACCGCCTCGACCCGCACCGGGTCCTCGCCGACAGCGAGGGCACCCAATTCCTCGACCGCGCGCTTCAGGCTGCTGGTCAGAGCGCCGCCAAAATAGGTGGCGCCGACACCGATGGCGCCGTCATCGGTCTCGACTTCGAGGGTGACGATCGGTCGAGTGCCGCTTGGGTTTTCCGCCGCGCCGGCGAGCGGCTCGTCGGCCGGGAGCGCCACGATATTGGCGCGGATGCCGGTGACTTTCATCAGATCAGTCCTTTGACTGTCAGAGCCGCCCGCGACCACCGTCGCCCCCGCGAACGCGGGGGCCTAGGGCGAGCGGTAGAACGGTTGCTCCGGGTTCCCGCTTTCGCGGGAATGACGAACAAAAGGGTGCTGCCTCGAGCATATCACTCTAATTACGGTAGCTCGGGCCGATCCGGTCGAGCAGCCGCAGCAACGCAGGCCATTCACGTTGACCCTGGAGGCGCGGCATGTTGCCGGCGAACTGCGCGGCTTGGCGCTCGCAGGTGTCGGGTGATGGGACCACCATTTTGGCGCCGGACGCGACCGCGGCCTGAATTTTCAGCTGCGCTTCCGCCGAGCGCTCGAAATGGTAGGTCAGCGAAAATGCCTCGGCGACGTTGCGGCCGGTCGCCAACAGGCCGTGATTGCGCAATACTAGAACCGGGTGGTTGGCGATGCTCTGCTGCAGCCGCTCGCGCTCATCCATGTCCAGGGAGACGCCTTCGTAATCGTGGTAGCCGAGCCGGTTATAGAAACGCATCGCCCATTGGGAGAGCGGTAGCAACCCCTCTTCGAGAGCGCCGACCGCGATGTCGGCCTCGGTATGGGTGTGGACCACGCATTCGACATCGGGGCGGCCCAGGTAGATCGCGCCGTGAATGACGACGCCGGCGTTGATCGGCTCATATTCAGACGGCTCGATCAGCCTGCCGTCCATGTCGACCTTTAAGAGGTTCGAAGCGGTGATCTCGTCGAACATCAACCCGGAGGGGTTGATCAGCATCTGGTCGGTGGTGCCGGGCACCCGCGCCGAGTTATGGGTCAACACGAGGTCGTCCCAGCCGAAATGATGGATCAAGCGATAGCAGGCGGCGAGATCGACCCGCACTGCCCATTCCTCCCGGCTGATATGCGCCGGTCGGCGCGAGATGTTGGCTTCGAGCGTGTCCATTGTATTTCTTGCTCCATCGGTTCGGAGTTTCAGGAATTGTGATGTCGGCAGATTTTGTATCCCCTGCTACGGCACCGTCGCAACAACCCCGGCAAGCTGAAGAGCTTCGGTAATGTCGGCACCGACGTGGCGTTTGCGGCGCTCGCGCCGGCGCGGCTTACGCCGGCGAAGGGGTCAGCGCAACCGCGGCCTCGGTGGTCAGCAGCAGAAAAGTAAAGGTCTCCTGCAGATAAAGGCGAACGGCGCTGTCGGAGTGGGAGAGATAGCCGATCGAAAAATCCTGGCCGATATGCAGATCGAAATCGCCGCCGCGGGTCGTCAGCACAAAACCGCCGGTGATCGCCGGCGCCCAGATGATCTCGGTCTCGACTAGCCGATGCAGGTGCTGCAGCACCGGGTATCCGTGGTCCCGGGCCTCGGCGACGGCGGTATAGGGTTCGGCGCCCAGCACCACCGAATAGGGGCCGTTGACGCCGACCAGACGCAATTCGCTCAAAGCATGAGCGATCGCGTCGGGGTAGTTCGCCACGTCGGTCGGGAGGGTCACTGCCGGGTTGCTGGCGCCCTGGCGGATGCCCTCAATGCCACCCGCCTGATAGCCCTCGAAGATCGCGCCGTCCTCGGCAAAGGCGATCTTTTTGGCGGCGTCCTTGGCGGGCTGCCAGTCCGAATCATTGGCGCCGCGCTCGACATCGTCGATCATCTGGCGATCGAGTTCGAACGGCACGCGCAATTCGACCAACGACTTGACCTCGCGCTGGCGGGCAATGATGCCGTCGCCTGGGGCGGCAATCGTGCGCAGGTGACCAGTGCCGACCGCTGACAGCATGCTGCCGGCCGGCCCTTGCACATCGACGACGCGCCGCCCCGCCAGATATCGCTTCAACGTGCGGGAGGCTTCCTCCTCGATCTGCGCCCAAGCGGCGTCTGAAATCGGGGCCAGCTCGCGATGCAGATTATTCATAAAAACGGCCTCTCTTCAGGTCTTCAAGGAGCCGATGCCGAGCGAACCATCGGCCGCTGACGGATTGGGTTGTGGAGCTTCGGGTGCCGGCGGCTTCGGCCCGTCTACCGGCACATTTTCGAGAAAGTCGGCGGTCGGCACGAAGAACAGATTGCCGGTGATGGCGCGGCTGAAGTCGAGAATGCGGTCGTAATTGCCCGGCGGCTTGCCGATGAACATATTTTCGAGCATCTGTTCGATGGTGCGCGGTGAACGCGCGTAGCCGATGAAATAGGTGCCGAAATCGCCCTTGCCGACCTCGCCGAAGGGCATGTTGTCGCGGATGATTTTTATCTCTTCGCCACCTTCGACGATCTTGGTCAGCTCGTTATGCGCGAAGCTTGGCTTGACCACAGCGTCGAGCTCGATATTGGTCAGCTTGGTTCGGCCGATGATGCGTTCCTGCACCTCGGTCGGCAATGCGTTCCACGCATCGAGGTCGTGCAGATATTTCTGCACGATTACATAGCTGCCGCCGGCGAATGCCGCGTCCTCGTCACCGACGAGGGTGGCGTCCAGTGCCGCCTGACCGTCCGGGTTCTCGGTGCCGTCGACAAAACCCAAAAGATCGCGCTGATCGAAAAAGCTGAAGCCGTGAACCTCGTCGGCGACCGCGGCGACATCGCCGATCCCGTTCATGATCTGGCTCGCCAGCTCGAAGCACAAATCCATGCGCCGCGCGCGGATGTGGAACAAAATGTCCCCGGGGGTCGCGATCGCTTGGCGCGCGCCGGAGCGGAATTCGCGAAATGGATGCAGCTCGGCCGGCCGCGGAACGCCGAAGAGGCGGTCCCAAACCTCCGATCCGAAGGCGACAATGCAGGACAGCCGACCTTTGAGATCGCGGAACCCGACCGCGCGCAAAAGATTTGCCATGTTGGCGCATAGAGAGCGTATCGCGGTCTCGGTCTCCGGTCCTGGGTTGACCGTGACAACCAGAAAAATCGCGGCCGGCGTCAGCGGCGTCGCCACCGGCTGCGGTAACGCGCTTGCCTGCCCCGCCTGTCCAGGCGTGGTCATTCAGTCAGTCTCCGTCGGGTGGTTCCCTCGCAAGGCGCTGTATCGGCCGGTGAGGCCGCCGCCCTCCCGCACGCGACCATGCGACAGACGAGCGGCACGCGCAAGTGGACGATATGGGATCGCGATATGCGCGAGGCGGGCTCAGCCGGCGCGGCGCTGCCGCCCCGCGCGGATGACCGCCAACCGGCCTTCCCGCCACAGGCAGTCGACCACGGCAAAGCCGGCCTCCCGGATCGCCTGCAGTTGGGCGTCGATCCCGCCGATCAGACCGAACAGATCGTAGTCGAGAAAGACGCCATCGGGCTTCAGCACCCCGGCAACGCCGCGATAGCAGGTGGCGATCTGTCCTAAATCCCGCAGGTTGTGGATCGCGATCGCCGAGACCGCGAGGTCGAACGGGCCGCCGAGCCCCGTCGTCCATGCCGGGTCGCGCAGATCGCCGACCGCGTATTTCACCCGCCCGGAATCCGCCGCCAGGCGGTAGCGGGCCTGATCGAGCATCGGCTGCGAATAATCCTGCAAGGTGACGACGGCGCAGGGAAAGACGCTCAGAACCTCCTCGGTTACGACGCCATAGCCGCCGCCGACATCAAGCACTGTTATTTCTGCATCGGCCGCAAAGGGCGCCGCGGCGAGCATTTGCCGCAAGCGCAGGCGCCGCTCCTCGTCGCGGGTGATGTCGCGCGCGATCCATTCGTCGACATAGTCCTGCGAATGCCAGTCGTGATGATCGACCGCAATTCCGTCATTCGCCGAAATCATGACCCGCCCTCCCGTTCAGCGCAGCGCAAAGCCGAGAACATCCAACGCCTCGCGGATGCGGTCCCGGCCGTGCAACGATGCCACCGTCCTGACCCGCGTCGTCGCCTGCTGCGTCCAGTCGATTTCGGGCATCCGCTGCTCGCGCTGAAACGCGCGGATGCGCTCGTCATATTCGACAAAGGCTTCCGATTGCCCGGCGGCGGAATATTGCTCGCGGTGCAGCACGGCGCGCCGCGGCAGGCGCGGCTTGACCCCGGTCGCTACCGCCGGGTCGGGATAGCCGACGCACATGCCGAACAGCGCCATCACATGCGGGGGCAGGCCGAGTTCGACGGCGACCTCCTCCGGGTGGTTGCGCATCGCCCCGATCAGGACCTGGCCCAACCCAAGAGACTCGAGCGCGACGGCGGCATTTTGCGCCGCCAGCGCCGCATCGACGACGCCGACGATGAACGGTTCGAGGTAGTCGAGGCCGTCGAGCACGATCTGCCGCTGCTCGGCCGCGAGGCGCAAGCGGGCGAGATCGACGCACCAGACGAGGTAAAGCGGGCACTGCACGATGTGCTTCTGACCTGATGCCAATCCGGCAAGCCGCGCCTTGCGCGCCGGATCTTCAATGGCGATGACGCTCCAGGTCTGCAAATTGGACGAGGTCGAGGCCGATTGCGCGGCGGCGACAAGGCATTCCAGGGTGCCTTCGGGCAGCGGATCGGGCAGATAAGCGCGCACCGAGCGATGCGCCAGGATCGTCTTGAGCACCTCGTTCCACGGACCCGTCGCGATTGCACCATCGCGATAGCTGGCGCCGATAAGCGCCTCCGGCGTCACCAGCGGCTCGGCCGCCGGAGAGGAATCCAATGCCACCTCGTCCCCCTCATCCCGTATATTGACGGTCGAGAGCTTGCGACGGCTGTTCCATTGTGACAACCAGAAGATCGCACAACCTGCAATGACGGAGTGGAGCCAGATGGCGCGCTACGATTTCGACCTGTTCACGATTGGCGCCGGCTCCGGCGGGGTTGCCGGCTCGCGCCGGGCCGGCGGCTATGGCGCGCGGGTCGCGATCTGCGAGGAAAGCCGGGTCGGCGGCACCTGTGTCATGCGCGGCTGCGTGCCGAAAAAGCTGTTGGTCTACGGCGCGCAATTCGCCGATGCCTTTGCCGACGCCGCCGGCTTTGGCTGGAACGTGCCGGTGCCGAGCTTTGATTGGCCGAGCCTGATCGCCGCCAAGAACAAGGAGCTCGACCGCCTGGAACAGATCTACCGGACGATGCTGAAGAACGGCAAAGTCGAGCTGATCGAAGGGCATGGCGTCGTCACCGACCCGCATACGGTCGAGATCGACGGCCGCACCTACACCGCCGACAAGATCATGATCGCGACGGGCGGCCATCCGACGGTGCCCGACATCCCCGGCATCGAGCATGTGATCTCGTCGAACGAGGCGCTCGATTTGCCGAGCCTGCCGCGGCGCATCGTCATCGTCGGCGGCGGCTATATCGCGGTCGAATTCGCCGGTATTTTCAGAGGGTTCGGATCGGAGGTCGTCGAGATCATCCGGCGCGAGGATTTGCTCTACGGTTTTGACGACGACCTTCGGGTGGCATTGGCGCAGGAGATGCGCACCCGCGGCATCGAACTGCGTACCCGCACCCAGGTGGCGCGCATCGAAAAGTTCGCGCACGGCTATTCGGTGTTCACGACGCACGGCCAGGAAATCTCCGCCGATGTCGTCATGTATGCGACCGGCCGCAAGCCCAATACCCGCGGCCTCGGGTTGGCTCAGATCGGGGTCGAAATGAATCACGAGGGTGCGGTCGTCGTCGATGAGTGGCAGCGCTCGACCGTGCCCAACATCTACGCCGTCGGCGACGTGACTGACCGGCTGAATTTGACGCCGGTGGCGATCGCCGAGGGCCGCGCCATCGCTGAGACCCTCTACAACGACAACCCGGTCAAGATGGACCACGCCGATGTGCCGACCGCGGTGTTCAGCCAGCCGCCGATCGGCACCGTCGGCCTGACCGAGGAAGAGGCGTGCCGCATATACGGCGAGATCGACGTCTACAGCGCGCGCTTCCGGCCGATGAAGAACACCCTTTCCGGGCGCGACGAGCGCACCCTGATGAAGATCATCGTCGATGCAGCAAGCGACCGGGTGGTGGGCTGCCACATGCTCGGCCCCGACGCGCCGGAGATCGCTCAGGGCCTTGCGATCGCGGTCAAATGCGGCGCGACCAAAAAGCAATTCGACCAGACCGTCGGCATCCACCCGAGCGCGGCTGAGGAATTCGTCACCATGCGCGAAAAAACCGTTCGCCCGACGAAATTGGCGGCGGGGTAGGAGAGACGCTCTTGCGATCGGCTAGCACGGGATCGCATTCGACGTATCAGCGGCTCCGTTGTCTCTGCTGGATTTAAGGGTTGTGCCTGACGGTACAGACTTCTGGCCCCATTTTGTCGGGTTCTCATTGCTAGGTGTGCTAAGGCGTGTTGTCAATCATTATGGGTCCACGCGTAACACGTGTCTAGATTGAAGACATGTGTAGTAAAAGAGTCTACATCGGCAATACATTATGTGATTCGATAATCGCCGCTTCGTCGAAGCCGTGCTCTACCGATACCGCGCGGGCATTCCGTGGCGCGACCCCTGGTTGGGCTAGGGGCAGGCTCTGCCGGAGCGTTTCGGGGATTGGAAGAATCCCCACCGGCGCTTTAGTCGCTGGGCCAAGAACTGGATGTGGCAGAGCGTGTTCGAGCCCTTGGCCGCCGGTGCCGACAGCGAATACGCGATGATCGACAGCTCCATCGTGCGCGCTCACCAGCACAGCGCCGGCGCGCCCAAAAAAAGATGACGATCACGCGATGGGCCGCAGC
>DATMKU010000115.1:0-14681 GCA_035570935.1 Allostellaceae bacterium | reverse complement strand
GTCTCCACCGCCGCCATCGCACCATCTCCTGTTCGGTACGGCTCCTGTTGCGGAGCCTTGCAGGAAGTGTAGAGCAGCAATGCGAGAATGTCGTTAGTTTTTTTCTGATGTTCTATTGCTCGGATTTTAGGCAGGATTTGGCGCGCCCTTTAGGTTAATTTTCGCCAATCGTGACGCCGCCGGCGCGTTGGTCGGACGCGCCGCCTGATGCCTCCGCCGACATCGCCGGCCGCACTACTGCCTTTGTGCCCTTGAGGGGCCCCCTGCCGCATAAGGCCCCGCGATCACAAAAATCACGCCGCGGGATGAGCGCCCCGCCGATCGCGGTCGCATCGACGCACTGACCGACAGCAGGAAACGCCTTGCTCGCTCGCACGCGAATTGCACGTCAGCCATGACCTTCTTATTGGGGCTGGAGCCGCGCAAAGCCGATGCCGCCGATCCTTGCTTCCGCTAGAAAAGCTCGCATCCGGCCGCGGGCTATGGCCTCAACCACCGGAGAGACGAAGGAAATGGCCGAACAGCGCGCCGACGCGATCGACGACGGCGGCCAGCAACCGCCGGCTGCGCAGTGGCAACGCACCCTATGGGCGATGGTCGGCATCCAATTCGTCATGACCATGTCGTTTTCGATGCTGACTCCGATCATGCCGCTGTTTTTGCCGGATCTCGGCGTGCAATCGGAAAGTGCGGTCGATTTGTGGGCGGGGATCCTTGCCGGCGTCACCTCGTTTGTCGCGGCGTTCGCGTCACCGTTGTGGGGACGCCTCGCCGACCGGCACGGGCGCAAATTGATGCTGCTCCGGTCGAGCGTTGCTGTCGGGCTGTTTGCCGGGCTGATGGGTGCGGCGAGCAATGTCTGGCAGCTTTTCGCGTTTCGCGCGCTGATGGGGGTCTTTGCCGGTTTTTCGAGCACCGCGATCGCTCTGGTAGCGGGTCAGGCGCCCGAGGACCGCCTCGGCTTCGCGCTCGGCTGGCTCAGCACCGGCCAGCTCGTCGGCTCGCTGGTTGGCCCTTTGCTTGGCGGCGCGCTGGCCGATGTGACCGGCAGCTTCCGCATCCCGTTCTACTGCACTTCGGCGACGATCCTGTTGTCGACGAGCTTTGTCTGGTTCGGCGTCCACGAGCGCTTTGTCCCTGCCCCCCAGGGGCGCGGCCGCCGGGCAATGCTCAGCAGCCTCATCGCGGTGGCGCGCTCGCCGGGGCTGTTGGCATTGTTCTTCGTGCTGTTGATGGCGCAGTTCGGGGTGCGCACGGTGCAGCCGGTGGTAACCTTGTTCGTCAAGCAGATGCTGGGCCCGCGACCCGATATCGCCACGTTGAGCGGCATCGCCTTTTCGATCACCGGGCTCGCCAACGTCGTGGCGGCACCCTTTCTCGGCAACAAGAGCGATGTGATCGGCTATCGCCGGGTGTTGCTGATCGCACTTCTGGGGGCGACGGTCACGACCCTGCCGCAGGCGTTCACCGACAGCTATTGGGTATTCACCGCGCTGCGCTTTGCGGTCGGCCTGTTCATCGGCGGCATCCTGCCGACCGCGAACGCGCTCGTTGGCCGCCTCGTCCCGCGGGCGCAGCGCGGCACGGTTTACGGCATCAGCTCGTCGGCGATGTTTCTCGGCAATTCCCTCGGCCCGCTGAGCGGCGGCGCGGTCGCGGCGGCGTTCGGCCTGCGCTGGGTGTTCCTGGTCACCGGGGCGGTGCTGCTGGCGAACTTGATCTGGGTCTATTACCGGGTTCCGGAATATCGCGAGCCGGAGGCGTGATGCCGGCGCTGCCGAGGACATGGTAAAGCTGACCCTGTTATCCTTAAGGACGTCTTAAATCGCCGGCAGTGAGCAGACCAAAGCCTGAACAGAGAGCTTTTCGGCGAAGACGTTAATAAATCTTAACGCCTTTTGTGTCAAATTTGCGTTGTTTTGAGTCTGTTTGTATCGTAATGTAACCGGTAGCTTTGCTTTTGCCGCCAACGCTGCCGTCCATTCGAATGAGCGGAGCCGGACTTTGACGGAGGGATATAAATGGCAGCGATAAGCTGGAAAAGCGCCGTTTCGGGAAATTGGGCCACTCTCGCGGATTGGAGCACGGGTGCCGCTCCCGTCGCCGGCGCCGCGGTCACGATCGGCGTCACGGGCAGCTACATCGTCTCGGTTACGACGGCCATCGCCGCCGTCGACTCGATTACCCTCAGCGACGCCGCGGCGACCGTGGCTATCGCCGCCCCGGGCGTAACCGAGGCGATCACCGCCGGCTTCACCAACAGCGGCACGGTCACGGCCGACGCCACCGGCGCCGGCGGCACCAGCGTCACGATCGGCACCACGTTATCCAACAGCGGCGTGCTCGATATCGGCAACAGCGGCATCAGCAAAGCCACGACGGTGACGGCGAAGACGCTCGCCAATACCGGCACGATCGACCTGACCGGCGGATCGGCCGCGGCGACGCTCGACATCACCGGAGCAGCACCGGCCAGCGTGACCGGCGATTACGTTCTGCGGGGCGATGCGCTGGTGAATTTTTCCAGCGGCGGCGCCAGCCCGTCGGGCGGCGTCACCTCGATCGCCGGCAATTCCGAGCTGGTTCTCGACGGCGCCCAGTCTCGCGTAGAGCTGAGCGGGGCGGCCGGCAACAGCGGGCTGACAGGGCTTTCCAGCAATGCCGGCACGCTCGCGGTTCAGCTGGGTTCCAAGATCGCCACCGGCGGCGCGTTCACCAACAACGGCTTGATCGAGGTCGACAACGACATCTTCGGCACCGGCGACGCCGGCGGCAGCGGTCTGGCCTTTGGCGGCGCCCTGACCAACAACGGTGATCTCGACATCGGCAACAGCGGGCTTACCACCGCCACCACGGTGACCGCGGCGGCGCTCAGCAACGCCGCGATGGGGACGGTCAACCTGACCGGCGGCACCGCTCAGGCGACACTGGACATCGCCGGGGCCACGCCCCCGACACTGACCGGGTTCTACTATTTGCAGGGCGATGCGCTGCTGGAGTTCGGCAGCGGCCATATCACCGCGATCGCGGCGAACTCCGAGTTGTCGATTGGCGGCCCGGGCGCGCGGGTGGCGCTGAGCACGGCCGCCACGAGCAACAGCGCGCTGACCGCGCTCGCCAGCAACAGCGGCATTCTCGATCTCGACGATACGTCACTTACCACGACCACCGCCTTTACCAACCATAACCAGGTCTCGGTGGCTGGCGGCGCGCTGAACCTCGGCGGGGCGCTGACCAACACCGGCAATTTTTCGATCGACGACAGCAGCCCGACCATCGGCGGGGCGCTGACCAACAGTGGGGATTTGTCGATCGCCGACGGCAACCTGACCATCCATGGGGGGCTGACCAACAGCGGCAGTGGCAGTGTACTGATCGATGGCGGCAGTTCGGCCATCCAAGTCACCGCCAGCGCTCTCAGCAATACCGGGACGATCGATTTGAGCGGCGGCGCCGGCCGGGCAACCTTGGACATCAGCGCGGCGGCGCCCGCGACGTTGAACGGGTTGCTGGGTCTCAGCGGCAATGCGCTAATGGAGTTCGCCAGCGGCGGCATCACGACGATCGCGACCGGCGCCAGCCTGGCTCTTGACGGTCCGCGCGCGCGGGTTGCGCTGAACAGCAACACGACCACCAGCGGCGCGTTGACCGGGCTCAGCCAAAACCACGGCACCCTAGACCTCGCGGATGGTGTTGCGCTCGCCACGACCACCGCCTTGACCAACAACGGCACGCTTGATCTCGACTCGTTCTACTATCAGTCCGATTTTTCCGATGACGGGGGCAGCGCGCTGACTATCGGCGGCGCGCTGACCAACAGCGGTCAAGTTAATATCGGCAACAGCGACATTTTCGCGCCGACAACGGTTACTGCGGCTGGTCTTGCCAACACCGGTGCGATCAACCTGAGCGGCAGCCCCACGGTGCGGGCGAGCCTCGACAGCACCGCCGCGGCGCCGGCGACCTGGACCGGAACCGCAAATCTGTCGGGCGACGCGCTGCTCGAATTCCACAGCGGCGGGATTACCGCAATCGCCAGCGGCGCCGACCTCTCGCTGAATGGCGCCGATGCGCTGGTGGCGTTGAGCACGGCGCTGACCACGAACAGTGCCTTGACCGGCCTCGCCACCAATGCCGGCACTTTGAACCTCGCCGACAGCCCGTTCACCACCACCGTCGCACTGAACAACACTGGGACACTTGAAGTCGATTATTCGTATTACGCTGCCGGCGGTGGCGGCAGCGCTGTATCGATCGGCGGCACCCTGACCAACAGCGGCTTTGTCGAGATCGGCAATACCGCGATCACCAAAGCGACGACGGCGACGGCGAAGGGCCTCGCCAACACCGGCACGATCGACCTGACCGGCGGCGCCGCGATCAGGGCGACCTTGGACAGCACTGCGGCGGCCCCCGCGACCTGGACCGGATCGGCGTTTCTGTCGGGCGACGCGGTGTTGGAGTTTGCCAGCGGCGGGATCACCGCGATCGGCGGCGGCGCTGAACTCTCGCTCAACGGCGTGCTCTCCTGGGTGGCGTTGAGCACCGAGGTCACCGGCAACAGCGCGCTGACGAAGCTCGCCAGCAACGTCGGCACCTTTGCCGCTGACGGGGGTTCCGCGCTGACCACGACGGGCGGCTTTACCAACACCGGCACGCTGGACCTCGATACGACAGGCACTGGCGGCAGCCATCTCGCCGTCGGCGGAACCCTGACCAACATGGGCCTCGTCGAAATCGGCAACAGCACGATCACCGCGGCGGCGACGCTGAGTGCGACGGGTCTCGCCAACAGCGGCACGGTTTCCCTGACCGGCGGTACGGCCCAGGCCAAGCTCAGCGTCACCGGCGCCGCCACCAACACCGACTTCATATCGCTTGCCGACAGCCTGCTGTCGACCACCGCGGGCTTCACCAACAGCGAATCCATCGAGATCGACCTGTTCGGCGGCAGCGGGGGAAGCAGTGTGAAGATTGGCGGGGTTCTGACCAACAACAGCGGCGCCGCCTTCGACATCGGCAACACCGGCATTACCAGGGCGACGACCGTGATGGCCGCCGGGCTGTCCAATACCGGCGCGATCTATCTGACCGGGGCTGCGGCGACCCGGGCCACGTTGGACATTACCGCCGCGGCGCCGGCGACATGGACCGGCACCGCCGATCTCTCGGGCGACGCGTTGCTGGAGTTCGCCAGCGGCGGTATCACCGCTATCGGCAGCGGCGCCGAGCTTTCCCTGAGCGGCGCCGCGGCGCTGGTGGCATCGGGCACCGCGCTGACCACCAACAGCGCGTTGACCGCGCTCGCCAGCAACGGCGGCACTTTCATCCTCGAAAACGGTGCCTCGTTGGCGACCACGGTCGGTTTGACTAACAGCGACTTCCTTGAGGTCGATTCCTTTGGCAGCGCCGGCGGCAGCAGCCTTACGATCGGCGGCGCCCTCACCAACAACAGCTTCGACACGATCGATATCGGCAACTCCAGCCTCAGCAAGGCGACGACGGTGACGGCCGCTTCGGTCGCCAATGCCGGCACTATCGAACTGGCCAGCGGTACGGCGGCGGCGACGCTGAAAGTGACCGGCGCTTTTGGCAGCACCGATTTTGTCGAGATCGACACTTTCGGCGGTGGCGGTAGCGTCCTGACGATCGGCGGCACCCTGACCAACAGTGCGACGTTCGAGATCGGCAACACCAGCCTCACCAAGGCGACGACGGTAACGGCGGCGGGGCTGTCCAATACCGGCACAATCGATCTGACCGGTGGCACCGCGACCAGGGCGACGTTGGACATCACCACGGCGGCTCCGGCGACCTTGGCGGGGACCTATAGTCTCTCCGGCGACGCGCTGCTGGAGTTTGCCAGCGGTGGAATCACCGCGATCGGCAGCGGCGCGAACCTGACGCTGAATGGCGCCAGTGCGCTGGTGGCGTTGAGCACGGCGCTGACCACCGACAGCGCCTTGACCGGGCTCGCCAACAACGACGGCACGTTCAGCCTCGAAAACGGCGCGTCGCTGACGACTACCGTCGCCTTTGCCAACAGCGCAACCATCGAAGTCGATTACTTCGGAAGCAATGGCGGCAGCAGCCTGACGATCGGCGGAGCCCTGACCAACAACAGCTTTGACAGCATCTATATCGGCAACAGCGGCATCACCGCCGCAACCAAGGTGACCGCGGCATCGCTGACCGACAACGGCTCGATCAATATATCCGGCGGGTCGGGGGCCGACACGGGGACACTGACCCTCACCGGCGCCTCATCCGACGCTGGAAGCATTACGGTCAACACCGGCGGAGTTCTGGCGCTCGGCAACACCCTCACCGTATCCGGCAACCTTATCCTCGACGGCGGCGCGGTGTCCGGCGGCGCCCTTGCAACTTCGGGATCGGGTGTGATCGAGACCGGTTTTGACCAACTCGGGACGCTCAACAACTTGACGATCGCTTCCGGTTCGACTTTCACCGCCGAGTTCGACAGCACGCTGATCGCCAAGGGAGTCACGGTCAACGGGTCGCTGACCGGCAGCTCGGCGACTCTCGATTTCGCCAGCACCGGGACCGACAGCCTGACCAATGTCTCGGGTTTTACGACGATCGGGCTCGCCAATGGCGCTGCCAACACCCTGACCTTGGCGACGGCCAATTTCACCGGCACCTCCGGGGTGATCACAGTCAATGACGGCAATTCCGGCAACACGGTCAGCGGCTCGACCTTGACCTCCGGCGACTCGATCACGGTTCATGCCGGGACCGGTGCGGATACGCTGACCGGCGGCGCCGGCAACGACGCGTTCTACGCCGGCGGCGACACCAAGATGACCGGCGGGGGCGGGACCAACCAGTTCATCTTCACCGGGGCGGGAGCCGCCACGAACACGGTCGCCGATTTTGGCGCGTCCTCGACCAACGAGCTGGTGTTCAGCAACTCCGCCTTCAGTCTCGGCCTTACAGGCGGAACCACAACGCCGCAGGCGATCTCGTCGAGCGAGGCGGCAACCCTGTTTACCGCGAACAGCACCGGCGCCTTTGCCAACACCAGCCAGCGCCTCGCCTACGACACGACCAACGGCGAACTGTTCTCCAGCACCGGCGGCAGCGGCGGCGCCTCGCACCTCGTCGCAACCTTGACCAGCGAACCCTCGATCAACACCGCGAACCAGCTGTTCTTCATCAGCTGAACCTCCCGGCATCCGGCCGGCCGCGACGGGGTTCATCGCGAGGAGGTCTCGGTCTATGATCGGCGCCGACCGAAAACCAAATTCGAGGAGGCCGAACCATGGATCAGGACGCGAAGAAGACGGCGTTGCGCATGATCCCTTATGGGATTTACGTGCTGACCGCCGATGACGGCGTCGGCAACGTCGCCGCCGCCACCGTCAATTGGGTGACGCAGACCGCGTTTACCCCGCCGCTCGTCGTGGTCGGGGTCAAGACCGATTCCGGCGCCTATCCGATCGTCAAGAACACCAAGCATTTCACCCTCAACATGCTCGGCAAGGACGCCAAGGGCGTGGCCTTCACCTTTTTCAAGCCGACCAAGCTTGAAGACGGCAAGCTCTCGGGCCAGACGATCCACAAGGGTACGAACGGCCTGCCGATCCTCGACGCGGCATTGGCCGCGGTCGAATGCAAGGTGACGAGCGTTGTCGAGCAGGGCGACCACCACATCGTCGTCGGCGAGGTCGTCGAGGCGCATCTGCCGAAGCCGGTGACCGGCCGCCCCGACGCCGCGATCCTCGAAATGAAGGATCTCGGCGACAACGTGTTCTACGGCGGCTGAGCCCGGCAGCGACCCGAAGTGCGACACGCGTCGAGGTGACGAGACTGCGTCGTCGTGGAGCCTGTCCTCGGGCCGCGCCCGGCGCGGACCCGTGGGCTCCTCGCAATGACAACGCCCCCTCGCGTCATTGCGAGCGAAGCGCGGCAATCTCGCCGACCTCCAAATTTGGAGCGGAGATTTGCTATGGAACAGCCGCAGTCGGCACTGCAATGGCCCGCCGAGGGCAATGCTCGCGTGCCCTACCGGGTGTTTTCCGACCCGGAGATCTACCGCGCGGAATTGGCGCAGATCTTTCTCGGACCGACCTGGCAGTTTTTGACCCTTGCCGGCGAATTGCCCGAGCCCGGCGACTATCTGACGAGTTTTCTCGGCGAGACGCCGGTTATCGTGAGCCGAGGCAATGACGGGGCGCTGCATGCGATGGTCAACCGCTGCGCCCATCGCGGCAATCTCGTCTGCCTGAAGCGGCGCGGGCATGCCGACAATTTGACCTGCGTCTATCACGCCTGGCGCTACGACCTCGAAGGCAACCTCGACAGCGTCGCCTTTCGCCGCGGCATCGCCGGCAAGGGTGGGATGCCGGCAAGCTTCCGCCTTGAAGACCACGGGCTCAAAAAGCTGCGCGTCGATCGGTTCGGCGATTTGGTCTTTGGCACGCTGTCGTCCGATGCGCCGCCGCTCGGCGACTACATCGGCAATCTGATCGGGTCGCGCATTCACCGAGTCTTGCACGGCAAGCCCAAGGTTCTGGGTACGACCTCGCAGATCCTACACAACAACTGGAAGCTCTACTTCGAAAATGTGCGCGACACCTACCACGCGACTTTATTGCACAGCTTTTTCACGACGTTCCGCATCTCGCGGCTGACCTCGGAGGGCGGCGTCGACATCGCCGAGAATGGCGCCCATCACGCAAGCTACACGCGCAACAAAGTCGAGCGCGTCGATGCCGGCGCCTCGGACAAGCTTTATGCCGGCATCCCGTCCTTGCGCGAGAATTTCCGGCTCGCCGATCCCGGTCTTCTGTCGATGACCGAGGAATTCGGCGACGACACGACGACCCAGATCCTGTCGCTGTTCCCGAATTTCGTGCTGCAGCAGATCCAGAACAGCATCGCGTTGCGGCTGGTGTTGCCGAAAGGGCCGGACAAGACCGAATTGCAATGGATCTATCTTGGCTTCGAGGAGGATGACGCCGACCTCGCGGCATTGCGCCTGGCGCAAGCCAATCTCGTCGGGCCGGCGGGCTACGTCTCGATGGAGGATGGCGCGGTCGGCAACTTTATCCAGCGCGCGATCCCCGGGTCGGAGGGCGAATGCTCGGTGCTCGAAATGGGCGGGTTCGACCACGTCTCCGAAGCCAACCGCACCACCGAGGCCTCTGTGCGCGGCTTCTGGCACGCCTATCGCCCGCTGATGGGGTTCTGAGAGGATGGATCTCGCGGCGGTGGTGCGGCGCTTGGAATTGGAGCGGCTCTACGCCGATTACGCCCATTGCCTCGATACCGACGAACTCGAGCGCTGGCCCGATTTCTTCACTGAAGACTGTTTCTACCGCGTCACCTCGGCCGAGAATTATGAGGCGGGCCTGCCGCTCGGGCTGATTTACGCGACCTCGCGCAACATGGTGAAGGATCGGGTCAGCGCCTTGCGCGAGGCCAACATTTACGAGCCGCAGCGCTATCGCCACCTGATCTCGTCGCTGCGGATCGTTGGCGAGACCGCGGGGGCGCTCGACACGCATGCGAACTTTCTAGTCGTGCGGACGATGCAGGATGGCGACATGACAATTTTCGCGGCCGGCCATTATGTCGACCGTGCCGTGCATGACGAGGACGGTTGGAAATTCGCGCGCAAAGAGGTCGTTCTCGACAGCCGCCAGATCGACACCTTGCTGGCGATTCCGATCTGACCGGCGGCGGGCGAGGGCACACTCTTCGCCCGGATGATCGCGGTGAGGCAGGCATGGCGCCGAGAACTTATGCCTATGTAATCGTCGGCGCCGGCTCGGCCGGGTGCACCCTAGCCAACCGCCTTAGCGAAGACGCCTCCGCCTCCGTCCTGCTGCTCGAGGCGGGCGGTTGGGACCGCGACCCGTGGATCAAGATTCCGCTCGGCTGGGGCCGCATCCTGGAGCGACGGCTGCACGACTGGAGATACTTCACCGAACCTGAGACTAACGCCAACTTCCGGCGCATCGAATGCGCCCGCGGCAAGGTCGTCGGCGGCAGCTCGTCAATCAACGCGATGGCCTATGTCCGCGGCAATCGCGGCGACTACGACCGCTGGGCCCGGTTCGGCCTCAAGGGTTGGTCCTATGCCGACGTGCTGCCCTATTTCCGCCGCCAGGAATCTTGGGAGGGCGGCGCCGGCGACTATCGGGGCGGCGACGGGCCGCTGACCGTCGGCACTGCACGTTACGACGACCCGATCATCGACGCCTGCCTTGCCGCCGGTGCTGCGTTGCAGCTGCCGCGCACCGACGACTACAACGGCGCACAGCAGGAAGGACTGGGGCGGATACAACAGACGATCCGCCACGGGCGCCGCTGCAGCGCCGCCGAAGCCTATCTGCGCCCGGCCGTGGCCCGCTCCAACCTGACCGTCGAGACGGGTGCCTTGGCACACCGCATCGTCATCGAGCGCGATCGCGCCGTCGGCGTCGAATACGAGCGCCGCGGCGAAACAATCGTGGCTCGGGCCGAACGCGAAGTCATCCTGTCTGGTGGCGTCATCAACTCGCCGCAACTGTTGATCCTGTCCGGCATTGGCGACCCGGAACGGCTGGCGGAACACGGCATCCCGGTCGCCGCGCCGCTTGCCGGGGTCGGCCAAAACCTGCAGGACCATCTCTCGGTGCTGGCGGATTATGAGCGCCGTGAACCCGGCCCTTTTGTCGCGACGATGCGGCTCGACCGCACGCTCTTGGCGCTCGCCCGTGCCTATTGCTTTGGCACCGGCCCCGCCAGCGAAACGCCGAGCGGGTGGACTGGGTTTGTCAAAACCCGGCCCGAGCTCGAATTGCCCGACATCCAGTTTCTGTTTCGCGCGGTGGCGACCAAGGCCGGACCCTATCTGCCGCCGTTCAAACGCGTTTATGCCGACGGGTTCTCGCTGCGCGCGGTGATGTTGCATCCGGAAAGCCGCGGCGAGATCAAGCTCGCCTCGGCCGACCCGCGCGTTCCGGCCAAAATTCGGCAGAATTTCCTCGCCACCGAAAACGACCGTCGGACCATCCGCGACGGGTTGAAGCTGGTGCGCCGCCTCTGCGCCACCCCGCCGGTCAGCGACTTTGCCGCGCGCGAACTGGCACCGGGGCTCGACGTCGAGAGCGACCAGGCGCTCGATGCTTATATTTGCTCGACAGCGGTGACCGCGCATCATCCGCTCGGAACCTGCAAGATGGGCCTGGACGGCGATCCGATGGCGGTCGTCGACCCCGAATTACGGGTGCGCGGGATCGAGGCTTTGCGCGTCGTCGACGCCTCGGTGATGCCGGACTTGGTTGGCGGCAACATCAACGCCCCGGTGATCATGATCGCCGAGAAGTCCGCCGATATGATCCGCGGCCGCCCACCACTCGCCCCGGCGGATGTCTAGGCAGGCCGTCGCCGTCAGCGGAAGAATTCGACCTTCGCCTCGCGAAACCACAGGAAATTTGCCGGTGCGGCTGAGATTGGCCCGTTGATCGCGAACACCGCGATCTCGAATTTATCGCCTGGAGCCGCGGGGTTGGCGAGCACCAGGCGATGCGGCATGTTGAACCCCTGGATCGTGTGCGGGCTTGGCCGGCCGGCCGCGCGCGGCATTTCTCCATCGACCCAGATTTCAGCGTAGTCGTCGACATTGACCCGCAACACCGTCATTGCCCCGGCGGTGTCGAAACCGGCAGCGTTGACCGGGATCGTCAAGGTCGCGCGGTACCAGAAGAATGACACCATGCCGCCGCCCCGCCTGGCGCCGAGGTCAGAGCCAGCCACTATCGGCCAGGCGGAATCATCGTAGCCGCGCTCCTCGGCATGGGGCTCGATGTCGTAGGTCGTCTTGAATTCCGGCATCGAGTCGGAGAGCGCCGGGCATTCGACAATTTTCGCCTCCATCGCCCGCCACTGTGCGCCGAATACAGCCGACCCGGCATCGGTCATCAGATCGACCACATGCACCGGCGGCACCAAGGGCGCCACAGCCGGGTGCGGCACGAGCAGTGGCGGCCGCGCCGGTGCGAGCGAGTGCGTCGGTCTGATCCTTTTGCTGTCCGCCATTTTCATCTCTCCTTGTCGGATCGCCGACTATAACAGACGCATCTATCGGCGCGACCCCGCGGATCGCGTTTACCGCGAAGGCGAGGCCAAATTGCCGCGCGGTTCGTATTGCCGAACCTGCAACGAGCGCAGGACATAGTCGATGTCGGTTGCTCCGACGACATGCCGGTCGTTGCGGCAAATGCTGGCGTGGATCAAATAAACGTAACCGCCGCCCCAGCGCGGACCGCGCTTTTCCAACGCGAGACAGTCGCCGGACCCGACCGAAAATTCCATCGTGGTCAGATCGCCGCTGGCGACAAAATTGCGCCAACCGTTGCCCTGTCTCGTGGTTTGATTCATGTCGGGAAAGTCTTCGCGTAGATCACCGTAGCCTGCTTCGACATAGCAGCTGCTGTGTTGATGCCCGATGGCGCTCACATAATAAGGATCGAAGATCATGACATCGGCCTCGATCGCCAGATTTCCGAGATTGGTCATGACCAGATCATGAGCAATTCGACAGTTGGACTGTTGAATGCCGGGGAGGACCGGCGTCATGGTTTCCTGAGCTGATCCGGTTTTGCAGCTGCTCGGCGTGCCAGCGATGATCCTTGATATGCCGCACGGAATATTTGGCCACTTATTCTCCTCGACACGGGAATTGCCAAAGTAGGGGGTGAATTTCTTCCACGCGGGAGTGATCGGCGGGGCGGTGACAGTGACCTCCGGCAAGGGCACCGGCTTCTCGTCGGCGGCGACCCGCTGCGCCGAGGCGACGGTCAGGGTCAGAATCGCGGCTATCGCCCAAGAGATTGTCCGCATCGCAAAGCACACCCGTCCAGCGCGTCACGGCACCCAGCGGGCGCGACTTCAAAAATTATACGGATTTGAGGAGCGAGCGTGACCGCATCACGCAGAAATGGGGAGTTCGATGGGCGGCCCGGCTATCTGGACTGTCCTACCGTCTTGCTCTAACCAGTGAGCCTCCTGCAGCGGCGATATGCAGGCGGGAATCGCCTAAAGGGCGGGCGCCGCCCGCTCAGCTGCGCGCGGCTTGCCGGAGAGCAGTCCCGCGGCGCGGCGGGCAGATATGATCTTCGAGGGTAAGATTGACCCTGTCCCCTGAAAACCTTCCGGTGACTCGATAGCCTCGCACATGCCGCGTCCCCACCACGCCGGCCCGCGTCGCTCCCGAGAAGCTCCCGTCGGGCGACAGCGCGAGGTTCTGTAGAGCTACGGTCGAGCGCGCAAGAGAGACGACGCCCGACAAGCGACCTTGCGCATTTGTCAGGCGGACAAGCCAATCGCCGCAGCGCAGGCCCGAGATTGCTCGTCCTTGGACAGTCCAAGTCCCGTCGGAAAGGTGGTTGGTCGCAACGGTTGCCGGCCGCGCCACGGGTGCCAGCGAGACGCCCGCAAGGAAAGCACAGACCGTGAGGGCAGCCGCGAGCTCCCGCTTTGAAGAAACCAAGGCTGCCCCTTTCCGATCGATAAGTGCCGTGCGCCTATACCCAGATACCCGCCGGCAACCTCCTGCCGGTTGGCTAACTGGCGTGCCGGATCGGCGGGCCGTTTACTGGTTTGGCCCCCCCGAGGTTGCCCTCCCGCCGACCGACATCCGGTTCATAGTGGTGGGGTTACCGGATTGTAGCTGGGAGAGTTCCTGACGGTTCAGTTCGTCGGCCCCACTGCCGCCTGATTGTTGTCTCGCCGACTCGACGGCATGCCGCCGGTGATGGGCTCGCGTCGACGAACCCGTGCCCCGGCTCGATGTCGCTCTGCCACCAGCCGACATCCGGTTCATCTGATGCGGAAGCGCCCCTGTGGTTGTGGCGGCCGTTCCGGGTGCTGTAGCTGACGTCGATGACGATGGGCCCGTGCCTCTATCCGAGGTCGCTCTCCCTCCCATCGGCATCCGGTTCATCTCGCTTGGCATCGCCCCAGGCATCGCCGGCATCGTCGTGTTGGTGCCGGGCTGTGCCGTGGACGGCGCCGGCTGCGCCCAGACCGGCACCGAGATCGCTAGTGCGGCAACAGCCGCCACGCCGATCAAGATATGCTTCACGGGTGTAATCCTCCCTATCATCCTAGGAAATTTTACTCAAAAATCTCGTCGAGAGAGAACCACATTTTCGGTTGAGTAAGGGAAACACCTAACAAACTTAACGGTTGTGCACCGGCGAACCTGTTGAGGCGGTCGGTGCGGTCGAAAGCCCGTATTCGAGCGGCACAGCCACGCTCGATATTTCCGGGGGTGCCGAGACCCCCAGCCGCCATAATCGGAGGGAGGTCGAAACCCATCGACCGCCGGGCGATTTTCGCTTTGCTCGAGTGCAAAAACAGCGCCGCAGGAAGCGGCGCTGCACGTGGGCGTTACGGTCGTCGCGGGCTTATTCGGCGGCGGCCTGCAATGTCGAAGGCGGCTCGGCGAGGAGAGCCGCGGCTTCCTTGGCGATGCGCGTGCCCTCGAAGAAACGCGGGTTCTGCGTTCCCCATAGCCGCACCGCGTTGGCAAAAGTAAAGTCGCGGAAGTCGTCTTCGCTCAACAACCCGTCTTCGACCAGCTCATAGGCCTCGGGTACCGGCATCAACATGTCGGGCACGTCGAAATGGCCGATGTCGGAGCTGAAGATCGCGTTGATCCGCGCGCC
>DATMKU010000114.1:0-3342 GCA_035570935.1 Allostellaceae bacterium | reverse complement strand
CATGAACCCGACCCTGGCCGTGCTCGCCTTTCTGTTGGTGCTGGTCGGCTATGGCACCAAGGTCGGGCTGGCGCCGATGCACACCTGGCTGCCCGACGCGCACAGCGAAAGCCCGGCGCCGATCTCGGCGATGCTGTCGGGCGCGCTGCTGAACGCCGCGATGCTGGGGATCGTGCGCTATCTCGCGATCGCCGACGCGACAAAGGCGGGCGCGTTGCCGAGGCTGGCGCTGGTCGCGCTGGGCGCGTTGTCGTTGCTGATCGCGGCATTGTTCATCGTCCGCCAGCACAGCATCAAGCGGCTGATGGCCTATTCGAGCGTCGAGCATATGGGGGTCATCGCCCTCGGCTTTGGCTTTGGCGGGCCGTTCGGGGTCGCCGGCGCGCTCTATCACATGCTCAACCATTCGCTGAACAAGTCGCTGATGTTCTTTGGCGCCGGCAACATGATGCGCAGCTACGGCAGCAAGGAAATCGCCGACATCCGCGCGGTCCCTCAGCGCTTTCCGGTGCAGGCGGCATTGTGGCTGGCCGGGGCCGCGGCGATCACCGGCGCGCCGCCCTTTGGGCTTTTTCTGAGCGAGCTTGTCGTATTGCGGGCCGGGTTCGAGCGCTCTTTCGCCTGGGCCGCCTATGTGATGGCGGTATTGCTGATCGTCGTTTTTATCGGCTTTCTCAGCCATTTCCGCGCAATGTATTTCGATCCGGTGGCAGATGCCGGCGCATCGGCGCCGATGCGCTCCCCCGGCGGCTGGTGCGTCGCGCCGATGGTATTGGCGCTGATGCCGATCCTTGTCTTCGGCCTGTGGTGGCCGCAGCCGATGTGGGAATTTTTCCGCGAGACGGCGGCGCTTCTGTCGGGTGCGGGGCGATGATCGGGCTCGCCGGGGTGCGGCTGCTGCGGCCGGAAGAGTTGCCCGAGGCCTGCGCCCGCGCCCTCGCCGAGGGCGCGCGGATGCAGATGGCCTATGGCTGGTGGCCGGAGCGGCACGCGCTCGAACTGCGCTATCTGCTGTCGCGCGGGCAGCACTTCCCATTCGAGATCTGGCGCTGCCGGCCGCAAGGGCCGGTGCCGAGCCTGGCGCCGATCTGCCCGCTGCTCGGCTGGTACGAGCGCGAGATTAGCGACCTGTTCGGTCTCGACTTCACCGGCCATCCCGAGCCGCATCGGCTGGTATTGCGCGAAGGCGCCGAGCCGGTCCTGCCGCCGATGCATCCCGATTATCCGCCTGATGCGCCGGTGACGGTCGATCAGAACCGGCGTTTTATCCCGGAGATCGCCGGGGCGGTCGCCGATGTCCAGGAATTGCCGTTTGGCCCGATCCGCGCCGATGTCATGGAATCGGCCGAATTTCTGTTTTATTACATCGGGGAGGCGATTTTGCATTACCAGCCGCGCCTGTTCTTTAAGCATCGCGGCATGGAAAAGCGGTTCGAGGGCCTGCGGCCGGGGCCGGCGGTGGTATTGGCCGAGCGCGTGTCGGGGGTCGGCAGCCTGTCGCACGCGCTCGCCTATTGCCAGGCCGTCGAGGCCGCTTCCGAGTGTTCGCCGCCGCCGCGCGCCCGATGGCTTCGCGTCTTGCTAGCGGAACTGGAACGCCTCTACAACCACCTGCATTACCTCGGCCATCTGTCGCACACGACGACGCTCAAGGTCGGCGAGGCCGAGGGCAAACTGCTCGAGGAGCGGTTGAAGCAGCTGAATGCGCGGCTGACCGGCAGCCGCTTTCTGCGCAGCCTGCTGATCCCCGGCGGGCTGCGCCGCGATCTGATGCCCGAGGATTGGCTCGCCGATGCGCTCGCCGCGCTGCGCCCCGAAATCGACGCCTATGCCGATCGGCTGGCCAACACCGACAGCCATCTCGATCGGCTGATCACGACTGGGCTTCTCGACCGCCAGACCGCCTTCGACCAGGGGGCGACGGGCCCGATCGAGCGCGGCTCCGGGCTCGATCGCGACGCGCGGCGCGACCATCCCTATGCCGCCTACGGCGAGCTGGCGTTTGCCGTGCCGGTGCGCGAGGCCGGCGACGCGCATGCCCGCTTTCAGGTCCGCGTCGCCGAGATCGACGCCAGCTTTGCATTGATCCGCCAGGTGCTGGGGGCACTTCCCGATGGCCCGGTCCGCGGCGACTGCGTGCCTCCTTCCGGCGCGGAGGGCCTGGGTTGGTGCGAGACGCCGCGCGGGACGTTGTTCTACGCCGTCCATCTCGACCGGGACGGCATGCTAGCGCGGGTCAAGATCAAGTCGCCGTCGTTTTCCAACTGGCGGGTGTTTCCGTTCACCGTGCACGGCACGAACATGATGGATTACGTGATCAACGAGGCGAGCTTCGGCCTGACCATTGCCGGCTGCGATCGTTAGGCCAACTTGTGCAGATGAGCCGGCCATTCCCTCTCCGCCCTTCGGGGGGAGAGGGAGGGGCCCATTGCAAAGCAATGGGAGGGTGAGGTGGGTGTCGGCGGGCGTTGTGGAATCCCCCACCTCACCCCGGCCCTCTCCGCCCCCCTGGGGGCGGAGAGGGAGTGCGTTTTCGGCAGTTCGCGCATGCGGGTTCCGACCAACAGACCTTCTCTTAGAGGACGGCGGATGCGGCTGTGGACCTTGTTCGGATTGCGGGAAGGCAAGGCGACGACGGCGTGGCCCTTGCGCGAGGGCGGCGACGGTCAGGCAGGGGTGCTCGGCATGCCCCGCTACCATCCCGAACTCTGCCGCGAGGGCTGCGCCGAATGCGCCGAGGCCTGCCCGACTCGGGCGATCACGCTCGGCGATGCCGGCGGCGCCGGCCCGGCGCTCGAAATCGATTACGGGCGCTGCGTGGTCTGCCAATTGTGCACTGAAGCATGCCCGACCGGGGCGATGGCGCCGTCCTCGGATTGGGCCTATGGCGTGCGCCGGCGCGACGACCTGGTGTGGCAACCCGAGCCCCCGGCCTCCGAAGCGGTCGCTGCCCCCGTCTCAGGCCCCGTCCCCGCCTTCCGCCGCAGCCTGCACATCCGCCACGTCGACGCCGGCTCGTGCAACGGTTGCGAATCCGAGCTGCAGGCGCTCAACAACCCGTTCTACAACCTGCACCGGCTCGGCATCTTTTTTACCGCCTCGCCGCGTTTTGCCGATTTGCTGCTGGTCACCGGTCCGGTGACTTACGCTATGCAAGCGCCGTTGCGCGCCGCCTTTGAGGCGATGCCCGAGCCGCGCTGGGTCATGGCGACCGGCACCTGCGCCGTGTCGGGCGGGATCGCGGCAGGCGGCTATGCCAGCGGACACGGTCTCGACGGGATCCTGCCGGTCGACATCTATCTGCCCGGCTGCCCGCCCAACCCGGCGGCGATGATCGAGGCG
>DATMKU010000113.1:0-45285 GCA_035570935.1 Allostellaceae bacterium | reverse complement strand
GTCGTCGACCTATACGGCGTTGCGCGACGTGATGGGCCGCGAGCTGCGCAATGCGGTGCGCAAGGCAGCCGATGTCGTGCGCGGCCGCCAGGTCGTCCAGGGCGACGCGGTCGAAGAATTTTGGGCGTTGAACGATGTCAGCTTCGAGGTGCAGGAGGGCGAGGTCCTCGGCATCATCGGCCGCAACGGCGCCGGCAAATCGACCTTGCTCAAAATCCTCTCCCGCATCACCGAGCCGACCGCCGGCCGGGTCACGCTCAGGGGCCGGGTCGCGAGCCTGCTCGAGGTCGGCACCGGTTTTCACCCCGAACTGACCGGGCGGGAGAACATCTATCTGAATGGTGCGATCCTCGGCATGAGCCGCGCCGAGATCCGCAAGAAATTCGACGAGATCGTCGCCTTCGCCGAGGTCGAGAAATTCCTCGACACCCCGGTCAAGCGCTATTCCTCGGGCATGTATGTGCGTCTCGCCTTCGCCGTCGCCGCCCATCTCGAGCCTGAGATCCTGGTCGTCGACGAGGTGCTCGCCGTCGGCGACGCCGAGTTCCAGAAAAAATGCCTCGGCAAGATGGACGAGGTCTCGCGCCGCGACGGCCGCACCGTGCTGGTCGTCAGTCACAATATGGGCCTGGTCACGAGCCTCTGCCGCGGGGCGCTGTGGCTCGACCGCGGGGTGATGCGCGAACAAGGCACAGCCGAGCACGTGGTCGGCCGCTATCTGGCGCGATCGGCGCAAGGGCAAGAGCATCTGATCCGGCTCGACGATCGCGAGCGGCCCTCCTTTGTCCGCGACGATCGCTTGCGCTGCGTCGCCCTCGAATGGGTGTCTTCGCTGCCGCTGCGGCATGGCGAGCCGGTCAAGGCGCGCCTGCATTTCAAGGTTCGCGCCCCGGTTTCGGATGTGTCGGCGATGATCGGGTTCAATAGCATCGAAGGGCCGCGCGTCCTGACCTACCACATGGACGGGGGCAAGGCGAGCCGTCACGACTTTGGCTGTCCAGGCGAATATTCGGTCGATTTGGACATCGATGCGATGATCCTCGGACCACACCATTACAGTTTGGATGTCGGTTTCCGGTCGGGGAATATTCACCTTCTCGATTTCATCCGCGATTGGACCCAGTTGGAAGTGGTTGCCGGGCCGGAGACACCGGCCGAGATCGCGCACGCGGCGCCGCATGCGTCAACGGGCGTTCGCCTCGTGGGGAGCTGGTCGTGGGAAGAACCGTCGGGCGAGCTCGAGGTCGTGGCGTCCGGGCCGCAAAACCTCCGCGAGGCCGGGGCGCGGAGACGAGCTTGATGGCAGGAGCTTCTGTAACCCCACCGAAAAGCCAAAACCAGTGAGCCCGCAATCGCTGGGTCCGTAGCTCAGTAGTTGCGTTTCCACGACGACCTCGGTGGCGATCAATCCATGATTAAGCTCGCCCTCGTCCTCAGTCTGGCGCGCGCCCTCCTAGTCCCTCTTGCGCTCTTCAATCTCGTGTCGCGCGGAGAAGCTCTCACTCCCTCCGTTGGCGGCAGCTCAGGCGGCGCCTCATATACCGGCCCGTGCGACGTGATCGCCGGCGGCTGCGGGGAGGCGTACAGCGTCGATCGGGCCGCGACCTCGGCCTATTCCGGCGCGCTGTTCCAGCTTTCGAACGGCTCATCGACGCTCGATATCGGGCAGACCACCGCCCATCAGGTCGACCTCTCGACTTGGGCGGCGTTCTGCGGATCGAGCTTGAACGCCCCGGACGCGAACGGCGTCGAAGCCTCGCCGACCTGCTTCTACAGCAAGATTTACGGGCAGATTAACGGCAACGCGCTGGTCCCGTCAGTGTTCAACGCCGGCGGCAACTGCACCGCCGGCGGCAACACCTGCGCCGCACCCTTTGCTTTCGAGATCGCGACTGGCCTGCCGATCATCGAGACCTACCAGCCGGAAAAATATACGCTCGCCGCCGATGGCAACGCGACCGGGCTCACCGTTGGAACCCGGCCGATCAGCGTCCTCTACAACGGCAAGGCGCTCGACAGCGGCTATTGCTGCGGCCCCTTTGGGATCGGGCACGCCTACAACGTCAGCGACACTTACGGCACGACTTTCTACATCAGCGCGGCGCAGGGGCAATATGGCTCCTATGCCAATAATCGATGCGCGACCGGGGCGGCCTATTGCTCGGGGGGCGACGAGGAGAGCATCAACGACTTCGCCGATTATGCTTTTTCGAACATCGGCAGCATTTTTGGCATGGTGAATTGGGGCGGCTCCGGCTCGAACGTCGTCAAGAGCTACATCAACGGCGGATTGTTGCTGGCCGCGTCGCCGCCGGCGGTCTCGCTGTGCGCCGGCTGCGCCGGCATGAATCTTACGGGAGCCGGATCGATCCACCTCGGCGCCGGCGGCGACCTCAGCGAGCCCGCGCCCGCTCTCGTCCGCGAGATGGCGCTTACCAACACGGCGGTCTCGGCGGCCGATTACACTGCGGCCTACGCCAACATCAAGGCGTTCTACCCAGCGCTGACCTTCACCAGGTATACCGCGCCGAGCACCGCGGTAACCGTGGTTCAATCGCACGCATCGCTGACCGCCCGGCCGGCGACATCGGCGACGACAACCTTTCGAAGCGCAACAGGCACGACCAAACACGGCGTCGTTGTCGGGCTCGCCTGGTGCGCCAGCGGCGGCTGCACGACCGCGACCTCGGATGTGTTCTCAGGCGGCTCGGTCACGGTCGGGTCGAACGCTTGCATCGAAGTCCCGAACTCGTTTTTCTCCGGGAGCGGTCAGGGCGGCGTCCATTACCAGACCGAGGTCTGGAATTGCCCCAACCTCTCGGCCGCCGCATCGGTCGTGACCGCGACGACGGCCGGGACCTCGGTGTCGGCGATCGGCGTCTTGGCGGACGAAATCGACTGCCCGACCTCGGGCTGCACCACCGACGCGACCGCGACCGGCGGCGGCGCCGCCGCCTATGGCTGGCTGTGCGACGCAACGACCCACGGCAACACGGCCAACGCCGGCGAATTTCTTTACTCGGTCGCGGTCAGCGGCGCGCACCTCTACGCCCACGCCCAAGGGGCGTCGCTCAACGCGCCTGCGGCGGGGCTCAAGGACGAGTGGGTGGCGACCGGCGCGGCTGGGCACCCGCAGACGGCACAATGGCTGCAGTCGAGCCTTAGCACGGGGCTCGCCTGCTCATCAGCGGCGATCGACCCATGAGCGGCGCGTTGACGGGCGGCAGGGTGAGTCCGACAGCGCGGCAGGTCGGATCGATTATCGGCCGGGGCGCAACCTGATCGCGCCGGCGCGAACGCACCCTAGCCGCGCTGTCGGGTGATGTAGTAAGGTTACCCAACGAACCTCTTTGATCGGGATTGATGCCGGCGCCCAGTGGCGGCGCCGGCTTTTCGAAAAGGCCGCGCGCTACGTTAATCTGCCGAACGGGTATGGATGTCCGGGTCAATCCCAATTTTCCGCCGGCGATGGCGGGAGTGGGTAAGCGCCTCAATTGAGTTATGGTAAAATCGAGCAACTGACCATGGCATATAGTCAAGCCTTGCATGCCCTTCTCGAAATGAGCCGATCCCTTAAAAACCGTCGGGGCCTCTGGAATAGATTGCTCTACCAATTTGCAGATGCTCCAAGACCTGATCCAGCCGGGATTCGATTGCAGGTCCGGCCGGATGCCACTGCCACGAGATCGGTGCCGCTCGCAGATCAGCCGGAGGTGAAGGTCATGATCCGCGATCGGCTATATGAGCGCTCCCCCTATGATGATTTCGACCCGCGGAAGTACCCGGTCGACTTTCAAGGTTGGGGATCGGACGCCCCGCTGCTTGGGGAGTCAATCCAACTAGTCCGCCCTCAGAGGATTTGCGAGGTCGGATCATGGAAGGGCAGGTCAGCAATCAATATGGCGAATGCCGCCAAGGCATTAGGTCTACATACCGAGATCGTCTGCGTCGACACTTGGCTAGGATCCCCGGAACATTGGCTTAGGCAGGAGCCGGAATGGTATTCATCTCTGGCGATCCGGCACGGGATGCCTCAGTTATATTATACTTTTCTCGCTAATGTCGTAAGGGCGGGAGTATCCGATGTGATCACGCCGTTTCCAAATACCTCAGAAGGCGCGGCGGCGGTTTTTTCCGCATTGGGCATCCGATTCGAGCTCGCCTATGTCGATGCGGCCCATGAATATGAGCCCGCCAAGCGCGATATTGCCCTGTACTACGATCTTCTGGCTGAAGAGGGGCTGCTGATCGGTGATGACTATCTCCACTGGCCCGGAGTCACGCAGGCGGCAGATGACTTCGCGCAGGAGCGTCGGCTCCCTTTAATTGGAGCACGAGGGAAATTCGTAATTCCGAAGGGCAGGAGGTATGCAGATATCAAACTTGCTGCGGGGTCAGCATAGATCAACGGGCCGCAGGAGCCGACTGTGGCGCAGTCAGACCGCGGTAGGTTTGAGCGCACGCCGTTGAGGGAGAGCAAAGCCCTGATAACGGTCGCGATCTGCACGCTAAATCGCGCGGTATCGGTACGCCGGACGATCGAGTCGCTCGCGGCGATGGAGGTGCCCGACAACCTCCCCTGGGAGGTCTTGGTCGTCAACAACAATTGCACCGATCACACCGACGCGGTCATCGCGTCGTTTGCTGGCCGGCTGCCGATCCGGCGCGAATTCGAGCCGCGGCGCGGCCTCTCCAATGCCCGCAATCGCGCGGTCGATGCGGCAGACGGGGATTACATTGTCTGGACCGACGACGATGTTGTCGTCGGCATCGGATGGCTGCTCGCCTACGCCGAGGCATTCAGCCGCTGGCCGCAGGCGGCGGTGTTCGGCGGTCCCATCACACCAAGATACGCGCCTCCGGTTCCGAAATGGTTCTCCGAAAGCGAGGCGTTGCTGCGAAATTCGGTTTTCGGAGGGCGCGATTTCGGCGACGAAGCGGTGCCGCTGTTGGCCGGCGGCCGTCTGCCTTTCGGGCCGAATTTTGCGGTCCGCGCTGCGGAACAGCGCCGCTTCCGGTACAATCCGCGGCTTGGTCACGCCCCAGGTCAGCGGCGAAGGGGTGAGGAACTCGATGTCCTCGACCGGATATTACAGTCCGGTGCGTGCGGATACTGGGTTCCGACCGCGCGGGTGGAGCATTGCAGCGATGCAAGCCAGCAAACTCTCCGCTACATCGCGCGCTACTTCGCGACCGTTGGTGAAACCAGCGCGTTTCTCGAGGCCGGTCGAGAAGCTCGGCTGTGGTTCGGTGTGCCGCGCTGGATGTGGCGTCAACTCGTCGAAGAATGGGTCCGCTATCAAATCCTCCGACTCATTTCGCCCCCGCCTGTCTGGGTTCGGCATTTGCGTGATTATGCCTACGCTTGGGGTGCGATCCGCTACTATAGGGGAAGTGCACGGCAGCAAGAGCGTGCGATGGGAGGCTGAGAGCGCGAATTGCACCGGAGACGCCAACTCGGCTATCGACGCCTTCGCCGAACCCCTAATCTTCTTGCCCTACTACGCAAAGTCCGTAATAATAGAATGTAGAAGCGCGAGCTTTTGCGACCTCGTCGTCAGACGATATTATCTCATCGATAAATATTAATTTATGCTGATCACTGTGGCCATTTGCACACTCAACCGCGCCGAGTCGCTGCGCCGGACGCTCGACTCGTTGGCGGCGATGCGGTTGCCCGACCATCTCGATTGGGAGGTGCTGGTCGTCGACAACGGCTGCGCCGACCACACCGACGCGGTAATCGAGGCCTTCGCCGGCCGGCTGCCAATCCGCCGCGAATTCGAGCCGCGGCGCGGACATACCCCGGCGCGCAACCACGCAGTCGATGCCGCCAAAGGCGAGTACATCGTGTGGACCGACGACGATGTGGTTGTCGATCCCGGCTGGCTCGCCGCTTATGCCGAGGCGTTCTGTCACAGGCCCGAGGCGGCTCTCTTCGGCGGCCCGGTTATTCCGAGATACGCGTCGCCGGCACCGGCATGGCTGACTGAAAGCCTGACAGTTGTTGGCCCGATGGTAGCCTTTCGCGATTTTGGCGCCGAGCCGATACCGCTGTCCATCGCCGGGCACCGTATTCCCTACGGTCCCAGTTTCGCCTTGCGCGCGGCGGAGCACAGGAAGTTCCGATACGATCCGGCTTTCGGGGTCGGCCCGGGCCAACAACGGGTCGGCGAAGAAACCGACGTCATCGCCCGAGTATTACAGTCCGGCGCGACCGGCTATTGGGTGCCGGCAGCGCGTGTGGAACATTGCATCGGCGCTGAGCGGCAGACACTCGATTATGTCGTAAGGTTCTTTGCCAATCTTGGCGAAACCGCGGCTTTCCGCGGCGCAAAGGAGATTGCGGGGGTCAGGTTCTGGTTCGGGGTCCCACGCTGGGCGTGTCGGCAGTTGATCGAAGGATGGCTGGGCTACCACCTTCATCGCCTGATTTCTCCCGCGCCGGTGTGGATGGCCCATCTAAAGGCTTATGCCATGGCGACGGGCGCTATCCGGTATTGGAGGAGCGAGCGACGATAGCGCTACCGGCGCAGCGCGAAATCGTGAGCGCTGGCGAGTTCTAAGAAAAACCCTAGCGGCCGGCTGCTGTCCGTCCCGGGTTGAAAATCGCCGGGGCGAGCGACTTGAGCGCGGTTTTGATCCTTCCAGGCAGGAGCGCTGAGAGGCGCTTGCGCAGAATGTTCGGCACCGTCCGGTCCTCCGGAACAAAATCGCGCCATTCGGTCATCCGCAGATATTTCTCGTACTCGGCTTTGCGCGGATGCTCGCAGAAATAGCTCCACGGCTTCGAATTGCCGTTGAAATGGATGATGCGCGCGTCGCGACGCACCGCCTCTATTTCCGCCAGCGCCAGCGGGATTGACGGCGGCTCGCGAAAAAACGACAAGAGGCCGTTCCACTTGTAGTCGAGGCGTTTTCTGCGGCCGTGAAAGCACGCGTTCAACGCCTCCTGGTCGACATCGCGCGTCATCAGCTCGGGATAAGCCTCGATATAGCCCAGAACCGTATCCAAGGCCCGGGTTTCGCGCCATTGCTTGAGATCGACGAGCAGCACGCCCGAGTTGAAATACCCGTCCTCGGCCCGCATCCCGAGATGGGTGACGCCGCGATCCGAACCCGGAATGTCGACGGCACCGAGCAATGCCCCGTCGAGCTCGACATGCCACAGCGGGGCGAGACTGCCGACGACGACGATGTCTGCGTCGAGATACAGCACGCGCGCGATGTCCTCGTCGAAGAATTCCTCGACCCATAGCCGCGTCCAGTTGTCGAGCGTGTAATGCGCCCGGGGATTGAGCGGAAGCAGGCGGCCGGCCGGAGGGGTGAACTCGCGAAACGATAGCGACTTGTTCGCAAAGCGCGCCAGCGTGCGGGCGAGTTTCCCCTGGTCCAGCCGCTCGGTCGCTCGCCCGACGATGACAATATCGAAGAACAGATCCGGGTTATTTACCAGAAGCGAGGTCAGGCAGACCGCGACATGCTGCAGGTAGCGGGCATTGGCGCACAGCAGCAGATGCACATGGCTTCCCGCCGTTTCGTCCCCCGCCGGGCGAGGATCGGCGGCGGCCCCGGTCGCCGAACGCGGCCGCAACGCAACTCGCTCGGCCGGGATAACGGGCGAGGTCGCGGAGTTGCTAGATTGCGGCATTCGGCGCCGTCTCCCGTCTCGAAAGAGAGAATTATAGCCTGAGCGGTGATTTTTGTACCTCAACGACTGCCCGAAAAAAGCAGACATTCGAGCAAAGGCTTATCGCGAGCGGGCAAAAGACCTCTGCGAGCGGGCCATTCCGTGTCGCGGGACACGACAATTCATTCGACGCGACGGTCTGCCCCGCCGCCAACCGCCGGTGGGTGGCAGCCGTCACAGCCGCGGTCTTGCAGCACCGGCCGCGGACGGACAGGATGCGGCGATGAACCGGCTGTTGCAGGATTTACGCATCGTCGAGATCTCGGCGTTTGTCGCGGGCCCGCTCGGCGGCATGACGCTGGCGCAAATGGGCGCCGACGTGATCCGCATCGACCCAATCGGCGGCGGCATCGACTTTGCCCGCTGGCCGGTGACCGGCGACGGCGCGAGCCTCTATTGGGCCGGGCTCAACAAAGCCAAGCGCTCGCTGGCCTTGGCGCTCGACAAGCCCGAAGGCCGCGAGATCGCGCGGGCATTGGTCACCGCTCCCGGCCCCGGAAGCGGCATTCTCCTGACCAACCTGCCGCCGCTGCGCGGTCTCGATTTCGCCAGCCTGAAGGCGGCGCGCGACGATTTGATCATGCTGCGCCTCGTCGGCAACCGCGACGGGTCGGCGGCAGTCGACTACACGGTCAACGCCGCGAGCGGCTTCCCGCTGGTGACGGGCCAACAGGCGACCGAAGCGGGCGGCATGCCGGTCAACCATGTGTTGCCGGCCTGGGACATCGCTGCCGGACTCTATCTCGCGACCGGGCTGTTGGCGGCGGAGCGCCACCGCACCCGCACCGGCGAGGGTCAGGAAGTCGTCGCGGCACTGGCCGACATCATGCTCGCGACGGTCGGCAATCTCGGCTACATCGGCGACGTCGAGGTCAACGGCCATGCGCGGCCGGCGATCGGCAACGATCTCTACGGCAGCTTTGGCCGCGACTTTGCGACGTCGGACGGGCGCCGGGCGATGATCATCGCATTGACCTCGCGGCAATGGCGGGCGTTGGGCCAGGCGACCGGGCTCGCCGAGCGGCTCGCGATGATCGGGCCGATGATAGGGGTCGATCTCGACACCGAGGCCGGGCGCTACGAGGCGCGCGACATGATCGCCGCGCTGGTCGCCCGGTGGTGCGCCGCGCGTAGTCTCGACGACATCCGGCAGGCCTTTGCCGGCACCGGCGTCTTGTGGGGCGAGTTTCAGGATTTTCGCCAACTGGTGCGGGGCGACCCGCGCTGCTCGGCGGCGAACCCGCTCTTCGCGACCGTCGAGCAGCCGGGGATCGGGCGGTATCTGATGCCGGGGCTGCCGCTCGATTTTGGCGCGGCGCCCCGCCTGCCGCCGCGCCCCGCACCGGTTCTCGGCGAGCACAGCGATGCCGTGCTGGCGCAAGTGCTGGGCCTCTCCACGGCCGAGATCGGCCGGCTGCACGACAACCGCATCGTCGCCGGCCCGGGCGGGCGTTGAGAATTCGCGCGGGCGTCAGCCCTCGCTTTGGCTCTGCCGCAACTCGACCAGCAATTGCCGCACCCGGCGGGCGGTGCGCAATTTCTTCGCTATGTCGGGTGCCAGGCGCAGATCGCCCTGCGCGTCAAGCCAGCCGGCCTCGATGTCGGGCGGCAGTTCGCGCATCGCCTCGGCAAAGGCGAGAAAAATCTCCTCGACCTGACGTGCTTCGAGACGCCGTTCCCTGGCCACGCCCGGCACCTCCTCTCGCTTCGAGCGCAACACAGTAGACCGCGCCGTCGTCAAGGTCGAGCGCGGCGCGACCGATGCGCGATCGACCGGGCGATCGCGGCTTCCCGCCTGTCGCCGGGGCGGTTAAGATGCCGCCGGCTTCACCCTTACCAACACGAGGAGGACCATGATGGCCATCAGCATGTATCACGCATCGGTGCCGGTGTTTCTGCAATTGCTCGGCGGTCTGAAGGGGACGCTCGACAAGGCGCAAAAGTACGCAGCCGAAAAGAAATGGGATGAGGCCACGGTTTTGAACCTGCGGCTCTATCCCGACATGTTCACCCTCGCCCGCCAGGTGCGGCAGGCGAGCGAGCATGCCTTTGGCGCCGGTCGAGCTGCCGGTGTTGCAGTGCCCGAACTGCCGCCGATCGACAACTCCTGGGCCGAGATGCAGTCGCGGCTCGACAAGACCATCGATTTCCTGAAGGGCCTGCGCCCCGACCAGCTCGACGGCAAGGAAGATACGCAAGTGACGCTTGTCCAGGGCGGACAACCGCGCCACTTCCGCGCCCAAGTCTATCTTTATCACTTGGCCATGCCGAACTTCTACTTCCACACGACGACGGCATACAACATCCTGCGCTCGCTCGGTATCGAGATCGGCAAGCGCGACTTCATGGGCCCAATGCCGACATAGTAGATTCGCTGTACGACCCATTAAGCGATTAGTGCTGTTTGGTCGTTACGCCTCGCCCCCGCGGAAGCGGGGGCCCAGGGTTTGGCCCCTGGGCTGACCACGGGCGAGCGCTCCAGCGCCTGCGGCACTGGGTTCGCGCTTCCGCGGGTCTACGATAACATCATCGTCACAGCGGGCGGACGAGGGTGTGGCGCTTGCGGCCGGCGCTGAGCTTTACCGCCCCGTGCGGACCGATATCGTCGAGCCCGACGATGCGGGTTTCGTCCTCGACGACGGCATCGTTGATGCGGGCGCCGCCGCCGCGGATCAGCCGGCGCGCCTCGCTGTTCGAGGCGGCGAGCCCGGCCCGGTTGAACAATTCGAACGCCGCGATCCCGCGCTCGAACAGGCCGCGCGGCAATTGCGTCTGCGGCAGGTCTTCGCCGCTGCCGCCTTCCTCAAAGACCGCTCGCGCCGTGTCCGCCGCCGCCGCCGCCGCCTCGCGCCCGTGACACAACGCCGTCGCCTCGGTCGCCAGCACCTTTTTCGCTTCGTTGATGTTGCCGCCATCGAGCGCCTCGATCCGGGCGATCTCGGCGAGCGGCAATTCGGTGAAGAGGCGCAGAAAGCGGCCGACATCGGCATCGTCGGTGTTGCGCCAAAATTGCCAGTATTCGTAGGGCGACAGCCGCTCGGCATTGAGCCACACCGCCCCTTGCGCGGTCTTGCCCATCTTGCCGCCCGACGCCGTCGTCAGCAGCGGCGTCGTCAGCCCGTAAAGGCTGCGTCCGTCCATCCGCCGCCCCAATTCGACGCCGCCGACGATGTTGCCCCATTGGTCGGAGCCGCCGATCTGCACTTCGCAGCCAAAGCGCCGCGCGAGCTCGACAAAATCGTAGGCCTGCAGGATCGGGTAGTTGAATTCGAGAAAGGAGAGCGGCTGCTCGCGGTCGAGCCGCAGCCGGACGCTGTCCTGGGTCAGCATGCGGTTGACCGAAAAATGCCGCCCGACATCGCGCAGCAACGGGATGTAGCGCAATTCGTCGAGCCAGTCGGCATTGTTGACCATCACCGCATCGCTCGGGCCGTCGCCGAAATCGATGAACTTGGTGAAGACCTTACGGATGCCGGCCATGTTGCGCGCGATCTCGGCATCGTCCAGCAACGGCCGAGCTGCGTCGCGAAACGAGGGATCGCCGATCCGGGTCGTGCCGCCGCCCATCAGCACAATCGGCTTGTGCCCGCAGCGCTGCCACAGCCGCAACAGCATGATCGACACGAGGCTGCCGACATGCAGACTGTCGGCGGTGCAGTCGTAGCCGACATAGGCGGTGACGCGCGTCTCGTCGAGCCGCGCGTCGAGCGCGTCGAGATCGGTGCATTGATGGACAAAGCCGCGTTCGACAGCGGCGGCGAGAAACCGGGAATGAGGGCTCGGCATGGCGCCGTCATCTAACACAGCCGCGGAGGGGCCACCACCCTCCCGCCCCTATCCTGACCCTCCCCTGCATGCGGGGGAGCCAAGGGAGGGGGTGCGGCGGGCGATCGGGCTGATGAGCGGCACCTCGCTCGACGGCATCGACGTCGCGATGCTCGAAACCGACGGCGTCGCCCGCGTTGTCCCAGGACCGTCGATGACGATCCCCTACGCGCTCAATTTCCGCGAGAGGCTGCGCGGGGTGCTGGGCGGGGTCGGGCCGGTGGCTGCGGTCGAAACCGAATTGACGCGGCTGCACGGCGATGCGGTCGAACAATTTCTCGATCGCTACAAGCGGCTCGCGCCGGACATCATCGGCATGCACGGCCACACGATCCTGCATCGCCCGACGGAGCATCGCACCTGGCAGTTGGGCGAGGGCGACGCCCTGGCCCGCCGCCTCGGGATCGACGTGGTCGCCGATTTTCGCTCGGCCGACGTCGCCGGCGGCGGCGAAGGCGCGCCATTCGCGCCATTGTTCCACGCCGCCCTCGCCTCGGCCTTGCCCAAGCCGATCGCCGTCCTCAACCTCGGCGGGGTCGGCAATGTGACGTGGATCGGAAGTGATAAAATCGGCGAAACGGCGGATATCCTCGCCTTCGACACCGGGCCCGCTAACGCGATGATCGACGACTGGGTGCGCTGCCATACCGGCGCCGCGGCTGATTTCGACGGCGCGTTCGCCCGTGCCGGCGCCGTTTCGCAAATGCATGTCGCCCGTTTCCTGGAGCACCCCTATTTCGCGCTATGGCCGCCGAAATCGCTCGACCGCGACGATTTTCGCGACGCCGTGCCCGAGGGCCTGTCGTTGCCGGACGGCGCCGCCACCCTGACCGAAATGACCGCCGCCGCGGTTGCCGCCGGGTGCCGGTATTTTCCGGCACCCGTGCGCGAGTGGCTGGTCTGCGGCGGCGGCCGGCATAACCCGGCGCTGATGGCGGCGCTTATCAGGCGTCTTGGCGCGCCTGTGCGCCCGGTCGAAGCCGTCGGCTGGGACGGCGACGCGCTCGAAGCCCAGGCCTTCGCCTATCTTGCGGTCCGCTCGGCCGCCGGGCTGCCGCTCAGCCTGCCCTCGACCACCGGCGTGCCGCGGCCGATGCCGGGCGGCCGGCTGTTCCGCTCCCGCTGAGGTACTGCGAGGCGGGGAACGGCGGCTCTTGAAATCGGAGACAGGTTCATGGTTGTTGCGCCAGTTACGTGAATACGCCACGGCGGTTTGTCCAAAATAGTGCTGTTCATGACGGCCGCAACCGCACCCGTCCGCCACGCCGCGCGCCATCTGACGATGCGCTGCGGCGCGCCGCGACCAGCACCGCGTGACATCATTGTGCAACATTGTGTCAAAAATTCCGACACATGAAATGTCTCCGACACAGCCTCGCCCCGAACGTCGCCCATCGAACGGGTCCAGCGGTGAGCACACTCCAACCGCATCGGTGGCCGGAAGCGGATCGTGGGACGGGTTCTTTTTCAGCCCATCGAGATCGGGTCACCCTTCGGAGTCAGCAATAGGCGAAAGATGTGTAAAGAAATCCGACTAACTGTCAAATTCCCGTCAAACCGGTTTCGCATCTCCCAAACCGGATTTTTAAGCAATGCAGCGTTGCGGTTTCACCGCGGTTGCGAGATTGCGAGATCATTCTAACTGTCCAGAAGAAATGCAAAATTTTGAAGCGATGTGAATAACCCGATCCTGATGCGAGCTTTTGGGCGATCGAGGGCTGGCCGGTTCGGCCGCCAAAGGCCCGGCTTTTCGGGGGGCATCTCCACTCAACAGGGTGGTAAAAGATGTCGATAAAATTTACAATTTCTGCCGGTATGCGTCGCCAATTGAGAGAGGCCATTGAAATTCCGAAGATGGCGCGAAAATTGCTTGCTGTTATCGAGGCTCACGAGAGATCCTAACCGCCCTGCGGGCATGCCGACTATCTGCAATGATTAGCACGTATCGGGGGACAAAAATGAGGGCAAAGCACCTGATTGCCGTTGCCGCGTTGGTCGGGGGGGTGTTGGCTAATTTGGGGCACGCTTACGCCGGCCCGACGACCGGCAAATATATGTTTAACAAGCCGCCGGGCAATCAGGGGCCATCTAAAACCTACGACAGCACTCCCCCCGGGGCCGGCATGGTGACAGCGACTGGAGAGAACGGCGGTGACCCGGATCTCTACGCCACGGACGAAGGATTTGCCGACGAGGGCCTCGGCATTGCCGGCACCGCAGGCAATGAGATCGTTCCAGGTTTTTTCGTCCAGCTCGATCTGATAAATTTGATGATCCCGCCGCTGACGAGTGCACGGCTTGGTTTTCGTGCGAGCGGTCTGACGACATCCCCTGCCGGCGAATGGGAAGTGTTCGGCACAAACACGGCCGGTGTGATCGACGATTCGGCGGTACTCCTCGACAGCGGGAACGGCGACGAGCTGATCCCGGATCTTGGCACCGATATTGTTGGTGTATACCGGTATCTCGATGTAACAGCCGCTCAAGGAGGCTTCCTCCTCGCGGAAATCGATGCTACCTTTATACCGGCGCCGGAGCCAGCCTCACTGGCGTTGCTCGGCACCGCGCTTTTTGGCACCGCGCTTCTTCGTTTCGGGATGGTGCGGCGCCGGCGCCGCTGACGCCATCGTTTCGCCCGACGACAAGAGGGACGCCTTCCGGCGTCGCCTTCTATCTTGGACTGAGAAGATCGAGTCTCGTGGCGATCGGGAAAAGACGGCCGCTTCGCCGATCGGCAATCCGGACAATCAATATTTGATGCTCGATACTACTTGGATCGGGCCGATCAACCGGGCGCCCGGAAAGCGCGGCCAAGGATCACGCTGTCGACGCCCGCGACGCTCAGCGGGACCTTCCACTTCACGCCCGCCTCCACCTCCTGGCTGAATGCGGTCGAGAACTTCTTTTCCAAGATCACCCGCCAGCGCATCCGCCGCGGCGTCTTCCGCTCGATACAGCGCCCGATGACGGTTCCGTCGAGCCCGCTGAGCGCGGCGAACAGAGTCGTCGTGCCCCCGGCTTTCGGCGAGTTGCTGCAGCGGGCAGCCGAGAACGGCTTCGACGTTTTCGTGACGGCCGACCAGAACCTTCAATTCCAGCAAAATCTGGCGCAATCTCAACTCGCGGTGATTGAGACTAGGCCCTCCGACAATAATAAGCCGCGAGGCTCTCCATGGTTAACCGGGGAGGAACGTCATGCGTCAAATGCCGCAAATCGACGAGGTGCTGAAGAAAGCCACCGATCGCGGCGATGTGCCGGGCGTCGTGGCGATGGCGGCGACGCGCGACGGGCCGCTCTATCAGGGCGCTTTCGGCACCCGGGCATTGCCCGACGGCGCCACGATGACGCCGGACACGGTGTTCTGGATCGCCTCGATGACCAAGGCGATCACCTCGACGGCGGCAATGCAACTCGTCGAGCAGGGAAAATTGGCGCTCGACGGGCCGATCGCCGAGGTGCTGCCCGAGCTTGCCGCACCGCGAGTGCTCGAAGGCTTTGACGCGGAGGGAGAGCCGCGGCTGCGGCCGGCACGGCGGCCGATCACGCTACGCCATTTGATCACCCACACCGCCGGCTTTGTCTACGACATCTGGAACCCGCAGATGGGCCGTTACATGGAACGGAACGGCGTACCGGGCATCATCACCTGCCAGAACGCGGCGCTGGCGCTGCCGCTGATTTTTGATCCCGGCGAGCGGTGGGATTACGGGATCAACATCGACTGGGTCGGCAAGGCGGTGGAGCGGGTCAGCGGCCAGCGGCTCGGCGATTATTTCGCGGAACATCTGTTCGCGCCGATCGGAATGCAGGACACCGCCTTCAGGCTCACGGAGCGCCATCGCGCCCGGCTCGCTGCCGTGCATGCGCGCGGCGATGACGGCGCGCTCGCGCCGATCGCGTTTGAAATCCCGCAGGAACCCGAATTCGAGATGGGCGGCGGCGGCCTCTACGGCACCGCCCCCGATTATGTGGCCTTCACGCGGCTGTTCCTCAACGACGGGCGCGCCGCCAACGGCCGGCAGATTCTTGGGCCCGACACGGTTCGGCTGATGACCGAAAACGCGATCGGCGACCTCACGGTGCAGCTCTTGAAGACGGCGATGCCGGCCTCCTCGAACGACGCCGAGTTCTTTCCCGGCATGGTCAAGAAATGGAGCCTCGGCTTTATGATCTCGACCGAAGCGGTGCCGGGCCGGCGCCGCGCCCGCAGCCTCGCCTGGGCGGGGCTCGGCAACACCTATTTCTGGATCGACCCTGGCAAGGGTGTGGCCGGCGTGATCCTGATGCAATTGCTCCCGTTCGCCGATCCCAAGGCTTTGGCAATTTTTGACGGCTTCGAAAAGGCGGTTTACGCGGCGCTGGGCTGAATTTAGCGGCGCTGCTGTCACTTTTCCGGTTCGATCAGCCCGGCGACGAACCAGCGCTGCATCGCCAGCACGACCGCAACCGGCGGCAATATCGCCAATAATGCCGTCGCCATCACCAGGTGCCAGGCGGTCTGCGCGTCGCCGGTGCCGATCATCTGGCGAATGCCGACGACGATCGTCGTCATGTCGGGGCTGTCGGTGATTAGCAATGGCCAAAGATATTGGTTCCAGCCGTAAATGAAGAGAATGACGAACAATGCCGTGATGTTGGTGCGCGACAATGGGATCGCGATCCATACGAAAAAGCGCCACGGCCCGGCGCCGTCGAGCTTTGCCGCCTCGGCGAGTTCGTCGGGGATCGTCATAAAGAACTGACGGAACAGCAATGTCGCGGTCGCCGAGGCGATCAATGGAAGAGCGAGCCCGGCATGGGTGTCGATCAGCCGAAGATCGGCCGCGACCTTGTAGGTCGGGATGATCCGCACTTCGACCGGCAGCATCAGCGTGACAAAGATCGCCCAAAAACATAGCCGGCGCAGCGGAAAGCGGAAGAACACGACGGCGTAGGCCGAGGGCAGCGAAATCGCGATCTTGCCGAGCGCGATCAAGAGCGCCACGACTAAGCTGTTCGCCAGCATCGTTCCGACGCCTAGGCCGCTGGTCGCCATCGTGCCGGTGGCCAGAGCCTCCCGATAATTGGCAACGAGATGTGGGCCAGGGACCAAGGTCATCGGCGCGTCGAGGATGTCGCGCAGGGTCAGGCTCGAGGCGACGAACGCGACGTAAATCGGGAACAGCACCAGACCCAGGCCGGCCAGCAGCACGATATGCGGGATCCAGGCGCCGCGGCCGGAGCCCGCCATTTCAGCTTCTCATCCGTAATGCACGCGCCGCTCGACAAAGTGGAACTGGACCGCGGTCAGCGCGATGACGATCGCCATCAGGATCACCGATTGCGCCGCCGAACCGCCGAGGTCGAGGCCGACGACGCCATCGTACCAGACCCGGTAGACGAGGATCTGGGTCGCCTGGTCGGGCCCACCCTGGGTCACGTTTTGGATGATGCCAAAGGTGTCGAAAAAGGCATAGACGATGTTGACGACGAGCAGGAAAAAACTGGTCGGCGCCAGCAGGGGAAAGGTGATCCGCCAAAACCGGCGGCGCGAATTTGCGCCGTCGAGTGCTGCTGCTTCGAGCAAGGATTTCGGGATCGCCTGCAGCCCGGCGAGGAAGAACAAGAAATTGTAGCCGATCTGCTTCCACGCCGCGGCGAGGATCACCAGCAGCAGAGCCTGGCGGCCGTTCAGCAGGTAATTCCAATCGATACCGGCATGCCGCAAGACGGATCCGACGATGCCGAAGCTCGGGTTGAACAGAAAAAGCCACAATACGCCGGCGATCGCCGGTGCGATCGCATAGGGTAGCATCAGCACCGTTTTGTAAAAGGCGGCGCCGCGCACGACCCGGTCGGCCATCGCGGCGAACAACAGGCCCGGCGCCAGCGCCAGCACGGCGACGGCAAAGCCGAAGACAAAGCTGACCTCGACCGAAGCGAGATAAGACGGATCGGAAAAGATCGCCGCGAAATTGGCCCAGCCGACAAAGTGCGTCGTCAGCCCAAAGGCGTCCTCGCGCTCGACCGACTGCAACAACGCCTGTGCCGCCGGCCAAAAGAAAAACACGATCGTCACCGCCAGCTGCGGCATCAGCAGCAAGACCGGGAACACCCGGCCGGAAAAAACGACGCGACGTTCCATCAGTACTTAAGTAACGAAGACAGCCGTACGCATCCAACACATGGTACCGAGTGCCGCCCAGCGAGATTGCTTCGCTTTGCTCGCAATGACATAGTGATTAATTGTTATTGCGAGGAGCACAGCGACGAAGCAACCGATTCTATAACTCATGCGGGGATGACCTGCTTTGATTTACACCATTAAATTGGGCGCCGCTACTGCGTGTTCTCTTGGAACTGCGCCAACAGCGCGTTGCCGCGCTTGACGGCGTCGTCGAGCCCCGTCTGGGCATTCTCCTTGCCGGCGAAGACCGCTTCGAGATCCTCGGCGATGATGTCGCGGATCCGCACCAGATTGCCGAGGCGCAGCCCGCGTGAATTTTCGGTCGGCAGCTTCGCGGTCATTTGCAGGACCGGGATTTCGCGATCCGGATTTTTCGCATAGAAACCGGAAGCCTTGGTCGCTTCATAGGCGGCTTTGGTTATCGGCAGATAGCCGGTCACCTCGTGCAGCTTTTGCTGCAGATCGGTTTGCGACAGAAAGGTGAAGAACTTCGCCACACCCTTATATTCTTGCGGCGACTTGCCCGCCATGACCCACAGGCTGGCACCGCCGATGATCGAATTCTGCGGCGCCCCCGGGACATCCGGGTAATAGGGCAATTCGGTCATCCCGAACTCAAACTTGGCGCCGCTCTTGAAAGTGCCGTAGGCGCCCGACGAGGTCTGGATCATTCCGCATTCGCCGTTCAAAAACTTGCCTTCGGGCTCGCTGGTGCGCCCGCCATAATCAAAGCTCTTGTCCTTCTCGGCCATCGCGAGATTGGCGATATGCCTGACGACGGTCGGGTTGTTGAATTCGAGGCGGGCGTCGGGGCCGTCGAACCCGTCGGCCTTGCTGGCAAAGGCGAGATTGTGCCAGGCGCTGAACTGTTCGAGCTGCGTCCAGCTGATCCAACCGGCGGTAAAACCGCACGGCACTCCGGCGGCGCGAAGCTTTTCGGCGACGGCAAAGGTTTCGGGCCAGGTCTTGGGCGGCTTGTAGGGGTCGAGCCCGGCCTGTTTGAACAGCGTCTTGTTCCAGTAAACGATCGCGGTCGAACTGTTGAACGGCAATGACAGCATCTTGCCGTCCGCGGTGCTGTAATAGCCGGTCACCGCCGGCAGGTAAGCCTTCGGGTCGAAGGGCTCGCCGGCCTCCTTCATCAGCTGGTAGACCGGCATGACCGCTCCCCTGGCGGCCATCATCGTCGCGGTGCCGACCTCGAAAATCTGGAGGATGTCCGGGGCCTTGCCGGCGCGGTAGGCGGCAATGCCGGCATTCATCGTTTCGGCATAGGTGCCCTTGAATACCGGCACCACTTTGTATTCGCTCTGCGAGGCGTTGAACTCGGCGGCGATCTGGTTGACCACGGCGGCATTGGCCGCGGTCATTGCGTGCCACCATTGCAGTTCTATGGGTTGCGCCGACGCGGCGCCGATCTCGGTAACGAACACCGCCGCCATCGCGGCTGCCAGCAGCACCCTTCTCATTTCGCCCCCTGCGGCCGGTTCTCGGCTCCGACGCGAGCTAGCGCGAACCCGCTTGCGGAATCAAGACGGAGACGAAAAGCTTTTGCGAGGACATCGTGGCGGGCCATGAGAATTCTCGGGGAGGCAAGGCAAATGGCGGGTTTTGAGCGGATCGACGCCAGGCGATCGCGACGACAGGGCGAATCGACGCTCGCCGAGATCGGCCGGCAATCGACAGCGCTCGATCTCGGCGCTCCGCTCGCGATCCGGGTCAGCCCGAGGGCGCGCCGCGTTGGGCTGCGCATCGATGCGGCCGAACGGCGGGTCGAGCTGGTCCTGCCCCATGGGGTGCCGGCTGAATTCGGCCTGCGATTTCTGCGCGAAAAACACGGATGGATCGCGAGCCGCCTCGATGCCTTGCCGCGGCCGGTGCCGTTTGCCGAGGGGTCGGTCGTGCCGGTGCTGGGCGCGCCGCATCGCATCAGGCGATCGCGCGATCCCGCGGCGCCGCCGGTGACGATCGCGGACGCAGAAATCCGGGTGCGCGGCGATCCGATACACCTCCCGCGCCGCGTGCGCGACTATCTGGCGGCATTCGCCCGTGACGAGCTGGCGCGGCGGGCGCGTCCACTCGCCGCCCGCATCGGGCATCAGATCACGCGGGTCAGCGTGCGCGACACCAGGAGCCGCTGGGGCAGCTGCTCGGCGAAAGGCAATCTGTCTTTCAGCTGGCGGCTGATTTTCGCCCCCGAGGAAGTCGTCGATTACGTCGTGGCACACGAAGTGGCGCATCTGGCCGAGATGAACCACGGGCCGCGCTTTTGGCGCTTGGTCGAAACCCTGGCGCCGGGGAATGCGCGGCAGCGCCGCTGGCTCGATCGCCACCGCGCCGAGCTTTTGTCCTATGGTTGAGCGGCGGCGCGAAAGGAGGCGAAGCAATGGCGCATCAAGGGCCGGGCTACACGATCAAAGCGGTTGAACCGGTAGCGCTCGGCAGCGATGTCCAAGCGCGGATTTTTACGCTGGCGCCGGGCGAGGAGATCCCCTGGCATTTCCACAGCGCCGTCACCGACTGGTACTTTGTGCTCGAAGGGGTGTTGTCGGTCGAAACCCGGGCGCCCCGCGACCTACTGAAGCTGGAGGTTGGCGCCCGCCATCACATCCCGCCAAAGACGGCGCACCTGATCAGCAATCGCTCGGCCGGCGATACCCGCTTTCTGCTCGTCCAGGGCGTGGGGGCCTACGACTTCATGCCGGTCGGGGGCGAACCTCGCGGCGCATGAGCCACAGCAACAGCACCAGACCCGGCAGACAGGCGGCGGTGCTGAGGAGAAAGAACGGGCTCCAGCCCAGCATGTCGGCGAGTGCGCCGCCCGAGGCCGACAGGGTCGTGCGGCCGACTGCCGCCAAGGACGACAGCAGCGCGTATTGCGTCGCGGTAAAGGCGATGGTGCAGAGCCCGGACAGATAAGCGACAAACGCCGCCGACCCCATCCCGCCGGTCAGGTTTTCGACCCCGATCGTCAGCGCCAGCGCCAATAGATTGTGCCCGGCCCAGACCTGCAGCGCATACATCAAATTAGATAGCATCTGCAGGATGCCGCAGACCAAGAGCGCGCGCATGACGCCGAGCCGCAATACCACGACGCCGCCCAATGCCAGTCCGGCGAGGCTCGCGGCAAAGCCGTAGACCTTGCCGATATTGGCAAGCTCGACCTTGGTGAAGCCGAGCGACACATAAAGCGGGTTCGACATCGTCGCGGCGAGCGCATCGCCGAATTTGTAGAGGATCACAAAGAGGAGGATCAGCATCGCCCCTTCGCGCGTCAGCATGTCGCTGAAAGGCGCCAGCACGGCGCGCCGCAACCATGCCGTGACGCGGGCGGCGGTGGCGCCGGGCAGCTCTTCGGCAGGCGAGACCCCGCCGGGCTCGGGCGCGAGCCATACCGTGACCATGCCGACCAGCATCAGCGCCGCCATCAACCCGTAGGAAAAGCGCCAGCCGCCAAAGCTCGCCGCGTAAAGCGCCCCCGCCGAGGCGGCGAGCATGCCAAAGCGATAGCCCCATTGCGTCGCCGCCGCTCCGGCACCCTGCTCCTCCGGCTGCAACAATTCGATGCGGTAGGCGTCGATGACGATGTCCTGGCTCGCGGACAGAAAGGCGACCGCAAGGGCGAAGAGTGCCGTCAGACCGGGCGCCGATCGGGGGTCGGCGAGGCCGAGCGCCAGTATCGCCAACGCCAGCAGCGGCTGGATCGCCAAGGCCCAGCCGCGCCGGCGTCCGAGATACGAAGTAAACACCGGGATCGGCAACCGGTCGATCAGCGGCGACCATAAAAACTTGACGCTGTAGGGCACGCCGACAAGCGCGAACAAGCCGATCGCGGTGCGCGACACGCCGATCTCGGCCAGTCGGAACGACAGGGTCGCGAAGGTCAGCGCCAATGGCAGGCCGCTCGAAAACCCCATCAGCAATACCGCGATCAGCCGCGGCCGGCGGTAGATCGCAAGCGAGGAAAGCCACGCCAAGGCTGAAGGCGGTTGTCCGTCGGCCGACCGCCCCTCACCCTCCCGCTGCGCGGGTCCCTCCCTCTCCCCGCGGGCGGGGAGAGGGCTTGGGCGAGGGGCCATACGCCGTCTCCGAATGGCTAAGGCTTTGGCGGCGCCTTTTGCGCGTCGGCGGCAACCTGCATCTTGACGATCTTGTCGGGGTTCGAGACCGAGCCGTTGCTGGCGGGGTCGCCTTTCTTGAGCTGGTCGACATACTCAATGCCGGAGACGACCTCGCCCCAGATCGTGTATTTGCCGTCGAGCGACGGCGCTGGCGCGAACATGATGAAGAACTGGCTGTCGGCGCTGTTGGGATCGGAGGTGCGCGCCATCGCCACCGTGCCGCGGACAAACGGCTCATTGGAAAATTCGGCCTTCAGCGGGTGGCCCGAGCCGCCAGTGCCGTCGCCCTTCGGGTCGCCGGTTTGCGCCATAAAGCCGTCGATCACCCGGTGAAACGTCAGCCCGTCGTAAAAACCTCGACGGGCCAGCGCCTTGATCTGGGCGCAGGTGGCGGGCGCCAAATCCGGGCGCATTGCGATGACGACGCGGCCCGCCGGCACGTCGAGATAAATTGTGTTTTCGAGATCCGCCGCCATCGCCTTTCCTCCGAAAACGAGCGCGATGACCAGCAGGACGAGCCGAGCGAACGCTGCCATCACTGTGATCCTGAATATCCGCTAAGGCGGCGAGATTATCCGAACATCAGAAACGGCGAAAGCGGTTCAAGCCCGCCTCGCGTACCAGCCGCCGCGGCGGAAGCGGTCGAGATAGCTTGGCAGGATACCCTCGACCGCGGTCGCCGAGATGCCGAGCGTGGCGAGCGTGAGAGCTCCTGAGGAAACGACGTTGTCGCGCTTTAGGAGCTCGACCTGGTCGGGGGTCAAGGGCGGGTTCGGCAGAATCGACATCAGCCGCGCCTGAAACGCGGCGGCGCCGAACGGAAGCCCGATTAGCAGCCGCTTGCGCCGAATCTCGCCGAGCAGCAATTCGAGCAGCTCGCGGAAGGTGTAGATCCTCGGGCCGCCGAGCTCGTAAGTGCGCCCGGCCGTCGCCGGGTCGTCGAGGCATTTCAGCACCGCATCGGCGACATCCCCGACATAGACCGGCTGAAAGCGGGTTCGGCCGCCGCCGATCAGCGGCAAGGCCGGCGAGATCATCGCGATCGCCGCAAAGCGGTTGAAAAACTGGTCCTCCGGCCCAAACACAACCGACGGCCGCAGTATCGTCGCGGTCGGAAACGCGTCGCGCACCGCGGCTTCGCCCGCTGCCTTGGTCCGCGCATAGGCCGAGGGCGAGCGCAGGTCGGCGCCGATCGCCGAAATGTGCACGAGCCGTTCTATCCCCGCCTCGCGCGCCAACCGCGCCATCCGCGCCGGGCCTAGGTGATGCGCACGCTCAAAGGTCTGGGATCCGGCCTCCTGCAAAATGCCGACGCAATTGACCAGCGCGTCGTTGCCGGCGAGGAAGGCGGGCAATCGCTGTTCATCGTCGATCGCGATGTTTACCGCCGCGATCTGCCCGACATTGCCCAACGTCATCAGAAACTTTGCTTCCTCGGCGTGGCGGCAGCCGACGGGGACCACATCGCCCCGGGCGGCGAGACGTTGGACAACATAACGGCCGATGAAGCCAGAGCCGCCGAGCACCGCGGTTCGGCGATTTCTCATTTGTCCCCCTGCTGCGCACCGCCCGACCAATGGTCATGGCCGATTTTCTATAACGCAACCCGCGCATTGCCGAAAGACGGCGCACCTTCTCTCTGGCGGCGCATCGCGCTAGAACCCTCGGCGCCAAGGCCTTTGTCGGAGAAAATCGTGATGGATCACACCCGGTTGAGCAACGAGCATCCGGTTCCCGAGCGGATGAAGGCTTGGGTGCTGGGCGGCCCAGGCGAGATCCTGCCGACCGAAAAGCCGGTCCCGCAACCGGGGCCGGCCGAAGTGCTGGTGCGCATCGACGCGGTCGCGATCTGCGCCACCGATCTTGAAATCATGCGGCACGGGCTTCCGGCGATGGTCGATGGCGGCCTGCCGTTCAACAAGAACTTTACGATCGGCCACGAATATATGGGGACGGTGGTCAAGCTCGGGCCGTCCGTCGACGAGTATGCGGTCGGCGACCGCGTCACCGTCGAGGTGCATGCCGGCTGCGGCCGCTGCGCGCGCTGCCGGCAGGGCATGTACACCTCATGCCTCAATTACGGCGACCTTGCCAAGGGGCATCGCGCCAACGGCTTCACCACCGATGGCGGCTTCGCCCAGTACGCGGTCAACAATGTCAACACCTTGGTCCATGTCCCGGACGACATGACCGACGAGGAGGCGACCCTCGTCGTCACCGCCGGCACCTCGATGTACGGCCTCGACGTGCTCGGCGGGCTGATCGCCGGCGAGGGTGTGGTGGTCACCGGTCCGGGGCCGATCGGCCTCTTGGGCGTCGCGGTCGCCAAGGCGCTGGGCGCCGACCCGGTGATCCTGACCGGCACCCGGCAGCGCCGGCTCGAGCTCGGCAAAAAGCTCGGCGCCGATCATGTGGTCAATGCGCGCGAGGAGGACGCCGTCGCCGCCGTCAAGCGTATCACCGGCGGTAAGGGGGTTCAGTTCGTCGTGGAATGCTCGGGCGCGCCGAACGCGCTCGACGAGGCGGCGCAGATGGTCGATCGCGGCGGCCGGATCTGTCTCGCGGCCTTCCCGCACGAAAAGGTGCCGGTCGATCTCGCCTATCTCGTCCGTAACAACATCTATGTCTACGGCATCCGCGGCGAAGGGCAGCGTGCTACCCATCGGGCAATGGCGCTGATGAAGCAAAAGCGTTTCGACGCCAAGCTGATCCACACCCACACCTTCCCGCTCGACGAATTGCCGACGGCGCTCAAATATGCCCGCGAGCGCATCGACGACGCGATCAAGGTGGTGGTCACGGCGTCGATCTAATGGAGGTCAGCGGCAGTGGGGCGCCGATGTCGCGGCGGCAAAAGCCCTGCGTCCAGTCGATGCGGTCGATCGCGGTATAGGCGCGGTCACGGGCCTGGGCGAGGTCGCGGCCCTGCGCGGTGACGCCGAGCACGCGGCCGCCATCGGCGACGATATGTTCGCCGTCGCGGCGCGTGGCCGCGTGGAAAATCTTGACCGCGGGATCGGCGCCGGCCTGGTCGAGACCGCGGATTTCGCCGCCGCGCTCGGGGGCCTCGGGATAGCCCTTTGCCGCCATCACGACGCACAATGCCGCATCGGCGTACCAGCGCAGATCGACCTGCCGCAGAATCCCGTCATGCGCCGCGATCATCGCCGGCAGCGGGTCGCTGATCAGCCGCATCATCAACACCTGCGCCTCGGGGTCGCCGAACCGGACATTGTATTCGAGCAGTTTCGGCCCCTGCTCCGTCAGCATCAGCCCGGCATAGAGCACGCCCTTGTAAGGGCGGCCATCGCGCGCCATCGCTCGCACGGTCGGCAGGATGATGTGCTCCATGACCTGGCCCTGGACCGCCTCGGTCACCATCGGCGCAGGCGAATAAGCGCCCATGCCGCCGGTGTTGGGGCCGGTGTCGCCGTCGCCAACCCGCTTGTGGTCATGCGCCGCGGCGAGCGGCAGTGCGTTAGTGCCGTCGCACAGCGCGAAAAAACTCGCCTCCTCGCCGGCGAGAAATTCCTCGACGACGATCTCCACTCCGGCCGCGCCGGAGAGTCCACCGAACGCCGCATCGACGGCGGCGAGGGCTTCGTCGAGGGTTGCGGCGACGACGACCCCCTTCCCCGCCGCCAGCCCGTCGATCTTGATCACAATCGGTACGCCTTGCGCGGCGATATAAGCCTTGGCCGCGGCGGCATTAGCGAAGCGGCGATAGCCGCCGGTCGGGATGCCCTCGCGCGCGCAGAGGTCCTTCATGAAGCCCTTGGAGCCTTCTAGCGTGGCGGCGGCTTTGGTGGGGCCGAACGCGGCGATGCCTTCGGCCTCAAGCGCGTCGATGAGGCCGGCGACGAGCGGCGCCTCCGGCCCGACGACGACAAAGTCGATCCGCTCGCGCCGGCAGAACGCGACGAGGCCGGCGATGTCGCGGGCGGCGATCGCCACGCACTCGGCCTCCTCGGCGATCCCGGCATTGCCCGGCGCGCAAAAGAGCCGGTCGACCAGCGGCGAGGCCGCGATCGCCCAGGCGAGGGCGTGCTCGCGCCCGCCCGATCCCACCACCAGCACCCGCATTTGGTCAGCCCTCCAGCGCGAAACCCTCTCCGCTCCCGGGCGGAGAGGGAGCTATTCGCGTCTCGCATCGCGCTCTCTGCCGTGCTCGGCTATCATATGGCGATGGATGACCTTCTGACCGCGGCCCCGCCGCGGGCCAACATCGTTGAATATACCGTCTCCGAACTGTCGCAAGCACTGCGGCGGTCGATCGAGGACGGGTTCGGCTATGTCCGGGTGCGCGGCGAGGTCTCCGGCTTCAAGCGGCACGGCTCGGGTCATTGCTATTTCGCGCTCAAAGACACCGAGGCGGTGCTCGACGCGGTGTGCTGGCGGATGACCGCGATCCGGCTCGGCATCAAGACCGAGGACGGCATGGAGGTGGTGTGCACCGGGCGGCTCACCACTTTTCCCGGCCGCTCGAAATATCAGCTGGTCGTCGATTCGATCGAACTGGCCGGGATCGGCGCGCTCCTGAAGCTGCTCGAAGAGCGGCGTCAGCGGCTCGCCGCCGAGGGGCTGTTCGCGACGGAGCGCAAAAAGCCGCTGCCGTTTTTGCCGGAGGTCATCGGCGTCGTGACCTCGCCCACCGGAGCGGTCATCCGCGACATCCTGCACCGGCTCGCCGATCGCTTTCCGCGCTGCGTGCTGATCTGGCCGGTGGCGGTGCAGGGCGAAGCTGCCGCGGCGCAGGTCGCGGCGGCGATCGCCGGCTTTAATCGCCTACCCTGCGGAACGGTGCCGCGGCCCGATCTGATCATCGTCGCGCGCGGCGGCGGCAGCCTCGAAGACCTGATGGCGTTCAACGAGGAGATCGTCGTGCGCGCCGCCGCGGCCTCGGCGATCCCGCTGATCTCGGCGGTCGGGCACGAAACCGACACGACCCTGATCGACCATGCGAGCGACCGCCGCGCGCCGACGCCGACCGCCGCGGCCGAGATGGCGGTGCCGGTGCGGCTCGATTTGGTGGCGGACCTCGCCGGCAAGGCGTCGCGGCTGTCGGCGGGGCTTTCCCGGCTGTTTGGCGAGCGCCGGCTGCGTCTCGCCGGGTTGGCGCGCGGACTGCCGCTGCCGCAGGATTTGATCGGCAATGCGGCGCAGCGGCTCGACGACCGCGCCGAGCGATTGCGGCTGGCGGCCGAGCGGCATCTCGGCGCCGCCCGCCATCAACTCGATCTTGCCGCGGTGCGGCTGCGCCCCGAGGTGCTGATCGCCGATTTCGCTCGCGCCGGCTCGCGGCTCGCTGATACAGACGCTCGATTGCGCGCGGCGATGGCGCGCACGATCGAGGCCAGGCGCGACGGGCTCGACAATTTCGCCGGCCGCCTCGCCACTCATTCGGAACGGCACGAAAGTCTGCTGGCGCGCGGCTATGTTGTTGTGCGCGACGGTGCCATGCGGGTCTTGACCGAAGCCGCCGCGATCAAGCCTGGCGAGGGTCTCGAACTCGAATTCTACGACGGCAAGGTCGGCGCCATCGCCGGCCGCACCCCGCGCCGCCCGGTCCGCCGCACACCGCCGCGCCCCGAACAGGGAAGCCTGTTCTAGTGCGCTCGGCCCGCGAGGTAAAACCCGACGATCAGCGCGAGGCGATCGCGTTTCTCGGCCGGCCGGGTTCGTATGGGGCCGGGATTGAACGGGTCGAGCGGATCGAGACCCATATTTCGCTGGTGTTTCTTGCCGGAGACTACGCCTACAAGCTCAAACGCGCTGTCAAGCTGCCCTACCTTGATTTCTCGACCATCGAGCAGCGGCGCGCGGCGTGCGCGGCCGAACTGGTGCTGAACCGCCGCACCGCGCCATCGCTTTATCTCAATTTGCGCCGGCTGGCACGCGATGCGGCCGGCAAAGTCGCCTTCGCCGAGAACGGCTCGGCGATTGACTGGGTCGTCGTCATGCGCCGGTTCGACCAGGCGCTGCTGTTCGATGCGCTCGCCCAGGCGGGAAAACTGGACGGGTCGCTGATAGACGCGCTCGCCGACCATATAGCACGGTTCCACGACGCGGCCGAGCAGCGCCCGGACCGGGGCACGGTGGCGGCGCTCAGGGATGTTGCCGAGACCAACCATCGAGTCCTCGCCGCCGTACCGGGTGCTGTGTTCGATCCCGCCCCGGTCAAGGCGATCCTCGACAAATGGCAGCGGGCGCTTTCGGCGATCCGGGATTTGCTTGAAACCCGCCGGGAAGCCGGAAAGGTGCGGCGCTGTCACGGGGATCTCCATCTGCGCAACATTTGCCTTGTCGACGGCCAGCCGACCCTGTTCGACTGCCTCGAATTCTCCGATGCGCTCGCCAGCATCGACATTCTCTACGACCTCGCCTTTTTGCTGATGGATCTGGAGCATCGCGGGCTCGCACCCTCGGCCAATCGGGTGCTGAACCGCTATCTCGACCGCAGCGGCGAGGACGCGGGTTTGGCGGCGATGCCGCTGTTTCTGTCGTTGCGCGCCGGGATCCGCGCCCATGTGACGGCGACGGCGCTGATGCGCGCCCCAGACCCGCACAAAAAAGAAGAAATGGCGGAGGATGCCCGAAATTATCTCGATTTTGCGCACGGCGCGCTTGAGCCGCCGCCATGCCGGCTGGTCGCTATCGGCGGGCTGAGCGGCAGCGGGAAGTCGACCCTCGCGGCCGCTTTGGCGCCCGAACTCGGACCCCGCCCCGGCGCGCGTCTCTTGCGCAGCGACGTCACCCGCAAGCTGGCGCTGGGTGCCGCGCCCGAAACCCGGCTGCCGGCCGAGGCCTATACCCCCGAAATCACCCACCGGGTTTACGACGCCCTGCGGCAGAACGCGGCCACCACTCTCGCCGCCGGCCATACGGCGATCATCGACGCCGTGTCGCTGACGCCGGAGGAGCGGCAATCCTTTGCCGAAATTTCCCGCAAGGCCGGCGTCCCATTTACCGGACTGTGGCTCGACGCCGACGCGGCGGCCATGGAGAGCCGCATCCGCCACCGTCAAAGCGACGCCTCCGACGCCACCGCGGAAGTCTTGAACCAGCAGTTGCGCCAGGATCCCGGTCCGATCGACTGGACCCGCGTCGATGCCGGCGGCGGACCTGAAGAGTGCCTCGCCGCCGCCCGCCGCGCCCTGGCCGCGGCCTGAGCCGGGCGCCCTATTACTCCATCGGCAGGCCCGAATGGACGGAGCGGCTGTCGAGCGGGGTGAATTGCGGGGCCAAGGCCGGGATCGCCACCTCGGCCAGGGTCTCCGGGGTCCAGCCGCCTTGGCGATGCACCATCCGCACCGGCCGCATATGGCCATAAAGCGACAATTCGCCTGCGCGTTGATGAAACACCTGGCCGTTGACGTTCGCCGCCTGTTCGGCGGCGAGAAAGACGCAGAGCGGGGCAATCGCGTCGGCTCGGCTGCGGCGCAGCCGCTCCTCGCGCATTGCCGCGGCCGACGGGTCCTTCGGGGTCGGCACCGAGCGGGTCATGCGGGTGTCGGCCGACGGGCAAATGACGTTGACGGTGATCCCGCGCGACGCGTTTTCGATCGCGACGATGCGCGCCAATGCGACGATCCCAAACTTTGCCGCCCCGTAATTGCACTGGCCGACATTGCCGAGCAGGCCCGAGGTCGACGACACCATGATGATCCGGCCGTAATTCTGCTCGCGGAACAGGTTTATGGCGGCGCGGTTGACGTTGAAATGGCCGGTCAGATGGACGTCGATGACCGCCTGCCAATCCTCGGGGAACATGTTGTGGAACATCTTGTCGCGCAGGATGCCGGCGGCGTTGAACACGATGTGCAGTCCGCCAAACGCGTCTCGCGCCTGGCTCACCATCGCCAGGCAGTCGTCGAATTTGGCGACCGAACCGTAATTGGCGAGCGCATCGCCGCCCGCCGCCTTGATCTCGTCGACGATTTCCTGCGCCGGCGTCCGGTCGGACCCTTCGCCGCTGCCGGTGGTCCCGGGATCGTTCACCACGACCTTGGCGCCGTGTGCCGCCATCAGCTTCGCGACCTCGCCGCCGACACCGCGCCCCGAGCCGGTGCAGATCGCGACCCGTCCGTCGAGCATGCCCATCCCGTGATCCCTTTCCTTTTTGTTTCGTCGCGCGGGTTGTCGGGGCCGCGGCCGGTTTTGTCAATCGCCGGGGCCCATCACCCTTTCGACGCCTTTGTCATGGAGTGACCGCGATGCAATTCGAGACCAAGCGGCCGCGGAAGCACCCGATACGATAGCCCCCGACGGTTCGGAGGTGCGGTTGCTGAGCGGCCTTTCCGCTGGCGGTCTTGCGCTGTTTTCGCTGCCGCCGGGTGCTGTCGCGAAGGCGGTCGCCCATCGCACGGTTGAAGAATTGTGGTACGTGATTTCGGGCAGGGGGCGGATGTGGCGCAAGCTCGCGGGGCAGGAGGAAATCGTCTATCTTGCCGCCGGTTTGTCGCTCAGCGTCCCCACCGGCACGCATTTTCAATTCCGCTGCGACGGGCCGGAGCCGCTGACGATCCTCGGCGTGACGATGCCGCCCTGGCCCGGCCCAAACGAGGCCTACCTGGTCGCAGGGATCTGGGTCCCCACCTGTGATTAAAGGCGGCTGTAGCTACAGCAGGTGTCCGCCGCGGGTGGCCTTGGTGCGAAGATAGCGCTCGTTGTGGCCGTTGGACGGAAACACGTGCGGCTTCCGTTCGGTGACGCAGATGCCGTAGCGTTCCAATGCCGCGACCTTTTCGGGGTTGTTGGTCAACAGGCGGATCGTACCAAAACCCAGCTGGCGCAGCATTTCCGCGGCCGGCAGATAGACCCGCTCGTCGGCGTCAAAGCCGAGTTGCTCGTTGGCGTCGAGCGTGTCGAAGCCGGCATCCTGCAATTGATAGGCGCGCAGCTTGTTGACGAGCCCGATGCCGCGGCCTTCCTGTGCCAAGTAGAGCAAAACACCGCCGCCGGCGCGCGCGATCGCCGCGATCGCGCCGCGCAGCTGGTCGCCGCAATCGCAGCGCAAGCTCGCCAACAGATCGCCGGTAAAGCATTCGGAATGCAGCCGCGTCAGCACCGCCACCGCCGGATCGGGCGAGCCAATCACGATTGCCAGATGCTCGGTGCCGCCATCCGCTGGCCGGAACGCGATCAGCCGGGCGTCTTCCGCATCGGCGAGCGGCACTCGCGCCTCGGCTACTTGCGTCAGGCCTGCCGAAGCGGCGTGCCGCTTGAACACCTCGGCGGCCTCGATCGTCGCGATATCGCTGCGCCGCGCCATGAGCGTCGCCTCTGCCGCGCCGACCCGCACGACGAGCGCCGCCGGCAGCAGAGCTGCGAGCTTTGCCAAAGTGACCGCGGCCAACCCGCCGCCCTTGGCGACGACCGGTTCCGGACCGAAGCCGGGCGGTTCCGCCCCGAGTGATGCCGCCGGGTCGGCGAGGTTGCGGATCACCGTCGCCGGCATCTCGGGAGAAACCGAGATCGTCAGGGCCCCCGACAAATCCGCACGCGGAGCGAGGCCAAGCGCCACCGCACGCCGGCGCGTCAGTACGACGCGCGGCGAGGTGGAGGACGCTTCCCGCAGGCGGCGCAGGTTCTCTTCGGTCACCAGCTCGGCGGCCATCGCGAGTACGTTCAGCCGGTCGTCGCAAATCAGCACCGGCTCACCGCGCCGCAATGCGGTGATCGCCGCAGCGAGATCCTCGCCCGCGCTGGGGCGTGCGCGCGGGGCGACTTTTTGCGCCGATGTCGAAATCGTCGTGAACTCTGGCACCCTGTCTCCTCGACTTTGCACCCGCATGATATTGGGTAAGCACCGCCCCGCCACCAACTTATTTGCATTGGAGCTTTACCGCAGCCGAGGCGCATGGCGACAGCGGCATCCAACACGACCCGACCGAGAAGGCAGGGTGATCATGGGCACACACCTTGGCGACGTCGCTCGCCCACTCGTTTCGCCGCGTTCGGCCGCCGGCCGCTGGCGAAAATGTCCGGCATCGGCTAAGTTCCAGCTTCTCCGGGCGGGGATAATATGCGCGGACGGCGCCGACAACGACGGGCGTTGCAAGTTCGCTCCGATGCGGCAAGCCGAATGCAGGCTACACCGGACCGGCGGGGAGAGATATGAGGTCTGGACGCAAAATCTTGATCGTCGACGACGATGCCGCACTTCGTCAGGCGCTGGCCGAGCAACTTGAGCTGAACGACGAATTTACCGCCGTCGAATGCGATACCGCAGCGCAGGCATTGGAGATCGCCGAGAAGGATCGTTTCGACGCCATTTTGCTCGATATCGGCCTGCCCGACATGGATGGGCGCGAACTATGCGGGGTTCTGCGCCGCAACGGCGTTCATGTGCCGATCGTGATGCTGACCGCGTCGGACACCGACGCCGATACCGTGCTGGGCCTCGATTCGGGGGCCGATGACTATGTGACCAAACCGTTTCGGCTGAGCGTGCTGTTGGCCCGACTGCGCGCCCACCTGCGGCAGAGCGAGCACAGCGACGACGCCGTGTTTACGATCGGTCCGTATTCGTTTCGTCCGAGCGCAAAGCTGCTGACCGATCCCGGCGGCCGCAAGAAGGTGAGGCTGACCGAAAAGGAAACCGCCATCCTCAAATATCTGTATCGTGCCGGCGACAGAGTGATCGGACGCGACACCCTGCTTGGCGAGGTTTGGGGATACAACGCCGGAGTGACGACGCACACGCTCGAAACGCATGTCTACCGCCTTCGCCAAAAGATCGAGCGCGATCCGGCTGCCGCCCAAATTCTGGTAACCGAGCCGGGCGGCTATCGGCTCGTTCCTTGACCCGAGCGACGGCAGATGACGAGACGCCCGCGACCGCCCGGTGGCAGCCGGTAATCGGGTGAGTTCGTCTCGGCTGCTGATCGTCAGCGGGGCAGACCGCGCCTATTTCCCGCTGTTGCGCGATACCGTGCTGTCGGTGCGGGCACAGCGCCAGGATGCGGCGCTCGGCATTCTCGATGTCGGGCTCGAGCGGGATCAGCGCGAGTGGCTCGCGCAACGCGTGACCCACCTCATTCGTCCTGGCTGGGACATCGATTTTCCCGGGCGCGCGCAGACCTCCGAAGTGCGCAAGGCGCAATTCGCCCGGCCGTTCCTGCCCCGTCACTTCCCCGGCTACGAGACTTATTTGTGGATCGACGCCGATGCATGGTTGCAGGATTGGCGGGCGATCGAGCTGTTTGTCGAGGCCGCGCGCGCCGGCAGGCTGGCAATCGTTCCGGAAATCGACCGGGCTTACAAGCGCCACTATAAGCGGCCAAAATTGTTCGGCTTGACCTTGGCGTGGAAGAATTACCGGGAGGCCTTTGGCTGGCGTATCGCCGACCGGCTCGGGCGCAACCCGATGATAAATTGCGGCGTGTTCGCACTGAGACGTGATGCTCCGCACTGGGAGGCCTGGGCGCGGATCATCGCGCAGGTCGCGCAGCGGACCCGTTTCTTCTTTGTCGAGCAAACGGCTCTCAACTACGCAATTTTTGCCGAGCACATGCCGGTCGATTTCCTGCCCTCATATTGCAATTGGATGCCGGGAGATGCCGCACCCGGTTTCGATGGCGAGCGCCGATTATTTGTCGAGCCCTATTCGCCGCATGAAGTGATCGGGATTATGCACCTCGCCGGGGCGGAGCAAAAAGCGCACGTGTTTCGGCTGAATTGCCTCGATGGCGGCGTGGTCGAAACCTCGCTGCGCTACAGCGAGAGCCGGGCGCTGTGCGCGTCGATCGAGGATGGGCGCTCGATCCGACCTTTGGTCGCGCCAGACCTCACGAGCACGTGAACGGGTCCGACGGAAAAAGCGCGCGGCCAGGAGATTTTTCGGCTTCTCGTCCCACCGGCAACCCCATAGTGTCGGCGCCCGGTCGGCACATTGCGGGGAGGAGAGGATGCGACGCTTCAAGTTATCGGTTTTAATCTTGTTGACCGCCTTTCTTATGGTTGGTGGTGCGCAAGCCGCAACCAAAGTATTCAAGGCCGCCATGGATGGCGCGAGCGAGGTCCCGCCCACCGCCAGCGCCGGCACCGGCGCCGCAACGGTGACGCTCGACACCGCCACCCGAAGGCTCACCTGGGACGTGACCTATTCCGGGCTCACCGGACCGGCGATGGCGGCCCATATCCACGGCCCGGCCGATCCGGGAAAGAATGCCGGGGTGGTTGTACCGCTGACCGGCAGCCTGAAGAGCCCGATCAAAGGCTCAAAAGTGTTGACCTCGGCAGAAGTCGCCGACCTCGAAGCCGGCAAGTATTACGTCAATATCCACACCGCGGCGAACAAGGGTGGGGAGATTCGCGGCCAGCTGATGCCTGCGCCATAGCAGCCATTTGGATTGGCGCCGCCGGCCCCACCTGATCGGGGTCCAGCGGCGCATTACCGGCAGCTCTCTCGCAGGAGCGCCGCGGGCGGGTAGTTTCGATCGGGCGGCGAGGTCGGGTCACAGCTCGTGGTGCTAACCTGACAAATGACTCCGATCGCCTCCTATCCGTCGCCCCCGCGCAGACGGTGTCCAGGGCAAGCGCCGGACCGCCCCCTGTCCAAGCCAGGGGCAAGCTCTGGGTTCCCGCTTTCGCGGGAATGACGAGGCGGTAAGGGATGAGTGCTAAACGTCAGAACGGAGCCGCTAGGACCCTGATCCTGTCGGCTTCGACACGCGGAATACTTCCGGCTAGCCGCAGCGACCGGGATTCGCTACGCTGCGCCACCCGCCAATCAGAAAGGATTGGGACATGAATGATGCAATGACCTTGGCCGAGCGCGCCGACGCGCTCGAGCACAAGATGATGCGCGACCTCGACCAGATGATCTACGTCAAGTCGCGCCTGTTCAACCTCGCCGACGGCGATACCAGCATCCCCAACGGCGCCGCGCTGATGGCGCAGAACCCCGGCAAGAAGTTTGTCATGGGCGACGACCCGCGGCTGCCGAAAATGCCGGAAAAGCCGACCCTGGTCGATTTCTTCAAATATCGCTTTGGTCCGGCGAACCATCTGCTGCAGAGCGCGCGCCACGCGGTCAAGGCGGGCATGGACGAAAAGATCGTGCTCGCCTGCCTGTTGCACGACATCGGCGTCATCGGCTTTATCCGCGCCGATCACGGCTATTGGGGCGCGCAATTGGTCGAGCCCTATGTCGAGGAAGAAACGTCTTGGGCGATCCGCGCGCATCAGGCGTTGCGCTTTTATCCTGACGAGTCGGTCGGCTATGCCTATCCTGAATCCTACGTCAAGAATTTCGGCGCCGACTACAAGCCCGACGCCTATATCGAGGACGAGTACAACCGCGCCCGCAATCACAAATGGTATATGACGGCGCGAATGATCACCGTCCACGACATCTATTCGTTCGACCCGGATGTGGTCGTCGATCTCGAAGACTTCACCGACGTGATCGGCCGCAACTTCAAGCAGCCAAAGGAAGGGCTCGGCTTCGACAACAGCCCGGTGGCGCACATGTGGCGCACCCTGATCCGCCCGACGAAATTTTTGTGATCGCCAAGTTTCTGTAATCGACGCGTCGGCAATGCCCGACAACGCGAGCCGCCGATGCCCGACATCCCGCTGACCCTGACCTGCGCCGATTATGCGCGGGTGATGCCGCTCGCCGCCGGCGACGTCAAACCCGACGGCGTAGCGCTGACCCTCGTGCACGGCGCCGGCGGATCGTGGCAGATGCGGGCTGAAATGCTGCGCCGCGCCCTGCACGACCCTGAGGTACAGGGCGGCGAAGCGTCGATGGCCGGGCATCTGCGCCGCCTTGACCAGGGCGACCGCAGCCATGTCGCGCTGCCGGTCTTCCCGTTGCGCGACTTCACCGCCCGCGACCTCTATGTGCGCAAAGGCGGTGTGGTCAAAACGCCTGCCGATCTCGTCGGCAAGCGCGTCGGCATGTATGACTGGGTCGCGAGCGGGTCGATCTGGTACCGCCACTTTTTGAATTTTATCAACCTGCCGCCGCAGAGCCTCGAATGGTGGATCGGCGACATCGACGACCCGCGCCCACCGACCCACCTCTACACCCTGCCGCCCGGCGTCCATCGGGCGCCCGAGGGCCGCTCGCTGTCCGACATGCTGCTGTCGGGCGAGCTTGACGCGATCTACAGTCCACCGCGGCCGCGCCGTTACCACCCGGTTGACGGGCCGATTATCCGCCTCTTTGCCGACGTCAGACCGGTCGAGCGCGACTACTTCCGGAAGACCGGCTGCTTTCCGCCGCAGCATCTGGTGATCCTGCGCCGCGAGACGTGGGAGCGGAACAAATGGGTCGCGCCCAGCCTGACCGCCGCGTTCGTCCGTTGCAACGACATGTTCGCCGCGGCGCAGCGCCAATTCCCCTATGCCTCGCCCTGGCTCGATCTCGAGCTGGAGGAGACCGAGGCAGTGATGGGGGCCGATTTCCACCCCTACGGGTTCGACAAGAACCGGGCGACGATCGACATCTTCTGTCGTCAGGCCTTTGAGCTCGGCATTGTCGGGCGCCTGATCACCGCCGACGAATATTTCGCCGAATACCTCGAATCCCGTTAGCTGTCTCTGCGCGGGCGGGAAACCAGCGCTCCGAGGCATTCAGATGGTTCGGCCTCACCGCACTCGTCATGCCCGGCCCATGGGTCCGCGCCTTGCGCGGCCGGCAGCGCTTTGGGCTGCCCGCGTCGTGCTGGTCGGCGATCGATCCGAGACTTGAGCGTGCTCGGGCCGGCCGTATTGCTGGTGATCACTTCCACCGCGATCGGGCAGCCCCCGCGTGCACAACGCTCCAAAGACGATTGTTGGCGGTGAAGAACTCGGCGCAGGTGGCCTTTCGCCGAGATCCGCGATCAATACCCGCACGACGTTCGGCGCGCGTGGATTCGAAGCGATTTCGGCCGGTGTGATGTCCGCCGCCGCCGGCAAGTCCTTCGGTTCCTCGGGCGCGAACAACGCAAGCGCAGGGGTAGAGCGCCGTGACTTTGCAAATATCTGGCGCACTGGTCGGCGCGAGCACCTTGATCGCGGACTGCCCCGCAGGCATATAGGGGCGGCAGCGTTCGTGCTCCGGCTTGGAGCCATGTGACCGATCGCGTGAGCGATCTCGCCGCCTGGCGGGAATTGGGTTCGGTCTTTATCCCCTGCCCTCATCCGACAGCCCTCGTCACGCGGGTCGTCTCCCGACCCGTTCCGTGCATGCGATGGCTCGCGTGGCACCTTCCGGGATCCACTGACCCTAAAGAGGCATCAAGTTTGTCTGGTTTTTCCGATTTCGGACTCTCGGCCCCGATCCTCCGCGCCCTCGCGGCCGAGGGATATACGGCGCCCACCCCGATCCAATCCCGGGCCATCCCCGAGGTTCTCGGCGGCCGCGACCTTTGCGGCATTGCCCAGACCGGGACCGGCAAGACAGCCGCCTTTGCATTGCCCATGCTGCAGCGCCTGTCTAGCCTGCCGCGCGCGACACCGCCGCGCGGCTGCCGAGCACTTGTGCTCTGCCCCACTCGAGAGCTCGCGACCCAAATCGTCGAAAGCTTCCTTACCTATGGCCGCGGAACGCCGCTTTCCGTGGTGGCGGCTTTTGGCGGCGTCCCGATCGGGCCCCAGCAGCGACGGCTCGCGTCGGGCGTCGACATCCTGGTCGCCACGCCAGGGCGCCTGCTCGATTTGATCGATCGCAAGTTCCTCGCGCTCTCGAGCGTCGAGGTTCTTGTTTTGGACGAGGCCGACCGGATGCTCGACCTCGGCTTTATCCACGCGCTGAAGCGCATCGTGAAGCTGCTGCCCCGGCGGCGGCAGACTCTGCTGTTCTCGGCCACCATGCCTCGGCCGATAGCCGAACTGGCGGAGGACTACCTCGACGCCCCGGTTACGGTGGCCGTAACGCCGACCGCGACGACGGTCGACCGGGTGGATCAAGGCGTTGTCTTTGTCGCGAGCGATCAAAAACGCGGTCTGCTCGCGACATTGCTGGGGGACCCATCGCTCGCACGGGTGCTTGTCTTCACCCGGACCAAACACGGAGCGGACCGGGTGGTGCGGCACCTCGTTGGCGCCGGCATCGACGCCACCGCGATTCACGGCAACAAATCGCAGCCGCAGCGCGAGCGTGCGCTTGCGGGCTTCCGCGCGGGCCGCACCCGGGTGCTGGTGGCGACCGACATCGCCGCGCGCGGGATCGATGTCGAGAGCGTGTCGCATGTCATCAACTTCGAGCTGCCCAACGTGCCCGAGGATTATGTCCATCGCATCGGCCGAACCGCGCGCGCCGGTGCCGCCGGTACGGCAATCTCGTTCTGCAGCGACGAGGAACGCCCCTATTTGCGCGATATCGAGAAGATTACACGGCGGCCCGTGCGGTCGCTCGGGTTCCGCACCGAGCCCGTGCACGACAGTCGGACGGCGCCGCTGGAGCGGCCGGCCCCGAGCGCGTCCGTGCGAACGACCGAACGCGCGGGATCCGCACTGCGGACTAACAGCGGAAGATACAAAAATATCGGCGGTCGTCAGAACCGCGCTGCCCTTTCACCGCATCCTCGGCGGAAATAGAGCCATGCGTATCCAAATGCCCGGGGACGGGGCAGCCCCGGATCACAAGATGGGAGTCATCACCATTCGCCGATGCCCGGTTCGACACGCCGAGAGGCGGAGCGTTGAGAGGTAGGGGAAGAAAGATCCGGGCCGCGAAGACGAAATCCTGACCCAGCTGATTACCGTGGCGGTTGATGGCCTGGCGCAGCCGCGGTCGAGACCCTTTACTTATCCGGGCGCTCCGCGCAATATGGAATTCCGCATTCAAAAATCCGCGGTGCGCGGGTGCAGCCTCTCGACCCCCAGCCGGCATTGACCGACCGCGCCTACGAACAGTTGGTCGAGGCGATCGCCGACGGCACGCTCGCCCCCGGGAAGCGCATCCGTCAGGTAGAGCTGGGCCGCGCGCTTGGCGTGTCGCGGCAGCCGATCAGCCACGCGCTGCAATTGCTCAAACAGCAGAAGCTGGTCGAGGAGAACGGCCGCCGCGGGCTGATCGTCTCCGGGATCGACGCCGTCAGAATTCGCGAACTTTACCAGGTTCGCACGGCGCTCGACGCGCTAGCCGCGCGGCTCGCCGCCGAGCGCATCGCGGCTCGGGTCGTCGACATGCAGCCGCGCCGCGCGGCGGGCGCTTGCGTCAGGCCTGGCGCTCCGTCCCGATACTCCGGTGTTGGCGTTCATCCAGGCCGATGTCGCCTTTCACACCGCGCTGTATCGCCTGTCCGGCAACCGCGCGATCGAGGACGCCGTCGCGGCGCAATGGCCGCATATGAAACGCTCGATGGGCGCGGTGCTCGACGATCCCGAGCAGCGCCCGCTGGTATGGGCCGAGCACCGGGAGATCCTTAGGCTCGTTCTCGCCGGCGATGCCGCAGGCGCCGAGCGCGCCGCCCGCCGCCACACCGACCGCGCCGGCGGCGAAACCGCGCGCCGGCTGAGCCAATCATCGTTGTCAACGGGAGGAAACCGCGATGCCGATGACGCCGCAGCAGCTTCGGCAGTTCGCTGAAGAAGGCTATCTGTTCCTGCCTGGGTGCTTCTCGGAGGAGGAGGTCGCGATCCTGCGCGACGAGGCTGAGCAGATTTACGCCACCAACCGGCCGGAAGTATGGCGCGAGAAAACCGGCGCGCCGCGCACCGCCTTTGCCGCTCACACCTACAACGAGGCCTTCCGCCTATTGGGCACGCACCCGCGCCTGATCGAGCCGGTCGAGCAGGTGTTCGGCGAACAACTCTATATGCATCAGTACAAGATCAACGCCAAGGCCGCCTTCGAGGGGGATGTCTGGCAATGGCACCAGGATTACGGCACCTGGGCTCGCGACGACGGCATGCCCGAGCCTAGGGCGATGAACATCGCGGTGTTTATGGACGAGGTCATGCCGATCAATGGCCCGCTGATGCTGGTTCCGCGCAGCCACAAGCACGGCGTGTTCGCGGCCGGGCATGACGAGGAGACGACATCGTATCCGCTGTGGACGGTCGACAAGCAGACCGTCACCCGCCTAGTGGACCAGGGCGGCATCGTGGCGCCCACCGGCAAGCCTGGCTCGGTGCTGATGTTCCACGGCAATCTGGTGCACGCCTCGGCGCCGAACATCACCCCTTACCCGCGCCGCATCGTCTATCTGACGCTATGCGCGGTCTCCAATTACATCCGCCAACCGACGCGGCCGGAATGGATCGCGCATCGCGACTTCACGCCGATCGAGCCGGTCGCCGACGACGCGCTGTTGAATTACACCCGCGCCGCGACGCGCAAGGCGGCGGCGGAATAGGCCGTGAACCTCCATCGCCTTCTGCAACAACGCGCCGCCGCGGGCAAGCCGGTCCGCGTCGGCCTGATCGGCGCCGGCAAGTTCGGCTCGATGTTCCTGAACCAAGCGCCGACGATGGCGGGGCTGGAGGTGCCGGTCATTGCTGATCTCGACCCCGAGCGGGCGATGGCCGCTTGCCGGAAGGTTGGCTGGGACGCGCGACGCGTCTCGCGTACGCTGTTCGTCGCCTCGGGCGCCGAGCTGTGCGCCCACCCCGAGATCGAGATCGTCGTCGAGGCGACCGGCTCGCCGGCGGCCGGCATCGCCCATGCCCGCGCCGCGATCGCCGCCGGCCGACATATCGTCATGGTCAATGTCGAAGCCGACGTGCTCGCCGGCCCGCTATTGGCGGAGGAGGCGCGCCGGGAGGGTGTGGTCTATTCGCTCGCCTATGGCGACCAGCCGGCGCTGACCTGCGAACTGGTCGATTGGGCGCGCGCCTGCGGCTTTGAGGTCGCTGCCGCCGGGAAGGGCACCAAATACCTGCCCGCGTATCACCGGGTCACGCCCGATGACGTGTGGGGCCATTATGGCCTGACGCGCGAGGAGGCCCGGACGGGCGGCATGAACCCGCAGATGTTCAACTCGTTCCTCGACGGCACCAAGTCGGCGATTGAGATGGCGGCGATCGCCAACGCGACCGGCCTCGGTGTGCCCGCCGACGGGCTCGGCTTTCCGCCCTGCGGCGTCGATGACCTGCCGCATGTACTGCGCGGCCGCGAGGCGGGCGGAGCGCTGGAACGTGACGGCATGGTCGAGGTGGTCTCGTGTGTGGAGCGCGACGGCCGGCCGGTATTCCGTGATCTGCGTTGGGGCGTCTATGTCGTGCTGAAGGCGCCGAACGACTACGCGCGCGCCTGCTTCAGGGAATATGGGCTGAAAACCGACCGCAGCGGCTGGTACGCCGCGATGTATAAGCCGTACCACCTGATCGGGTTGGAGCTCGGCGTCTCGATCTTGTCGGCGGTGTTGCGCTCCGAGCCGACCGGGCAGCCCCAAGGTTGGCGCGGCGATGTGGTGACCGTCGCCAAGCGGGCATTGCGAGCCGGCGAGACGCTCGATGGCGAGGGCGGTTATACGGTCTGGGGCAAACTCGTCCCGGCCGAGCGCAGCCTTGCCGAAGGCGCGTTGCCGATCGGCCTGGCGCATCATGTCCCGCTGATGCGCGACATCGCGGCGGGCGAGATCGTGCGCTGGGCCGACGTCGCGATACCGGACAGTGAGGCCGTGGAGGCGCGGCGGGACATGGAGCGGCGTTTCGCGGGGCGGCCTTCCGCCATCGCGGCGCAATAGGGAGGCGCCCGTGGAATTCCGGCGATTCGGACGAACCGACCTGAAAGTTTCCGCGCTCGGCTTCGGGTGTTGGGAGATCGGCGGCACTTATGGCCGCATCGACGAGGGCGAGTTCCGGCGCTCGGTCGCGCGGGCGATCGACAGCGGCGTCACCTGCTTCGACACGGCCGAGGCCTACGGCATGGGCGTATCCGAAGAGGCGCTGGCGCGAGCCCTCGGCGACCGCCGAAACGATGTCGTCATCGCAACCAAATTCGGCGTCGGCTACGAGGAGATGCCAAACCGCCGCGACAGCAGCCGGGGGCGCGTCCTCGCCTCGATCGACAACAGCCTGCGGCGGCTGCGTACCGACCACGTCGACATTTATCTCGTGCACTGGCCCGATACGGATACGCCGCTTGACGAGACGATGCGCGCGCTTGACGACATCGTGGGGCAGGGCAAGGCGCGCTATATCGGGGTGTCAAACTTTCGTCTCGCGCAGGTCGAGGAGTGCATGCGGCTGCGGCGGATCGATGTCGTGCAATATGCCTGGAACATGTTCGACCGCCGCATGCAAACCGAGATCTTCCCCTATTGCGCGGCGCAGCAGATTGCGGCGATGGCCTACGGCTCGCTGGCCTACGGCATGCTGAGCGGCACCTTTCACCGTGGAATGTCATTCGACGAAAACGACTGGCGCTCGCGCGGCGGCATGCTCGGCAGTCTGAACCTGTTCCGAACCCTGTTCGGCCCTGAGCATTTCCCGCGCAACCTCGCCGCGGTCGATGAATTGAAGAGCCTGGCTGCCAAATACGGCAAGAGCCTGCCGCAATTTGCGCTGCGTTGGACGCTAAGCAACCCGGTCGTCGGCATGGCGCTGGTCGGTTTCCGCACACCCGCCGAGGTGACCGAAAATCTGGGCGCCCTCGGCTGGGAGATCAGCAACGCCGACATGGCGGAGATCGACGCCATTCTCGCCCGCCACGGTGCGGTGACCGTGCCGCCGGGCTGGCTTGAAGATTGAGATTTTGTGCTGTCATTGCGAGGAAACGCAGCGACGAAGCAATCCAGATGTCACCCTCGCGCCTTTGCTTGCACGAGATTGCGTCGCTTCGCTCGCGATGACAATTGCTGAAGAGGAGGCATAGCATGCCGGTTCAACGTCTCGCGCCGATGAGCAAGGATTTCGCCACCTTCGACTGCGACGCGCACGTCACCGAGCCGCCGCTGATCTGGGAGCGCGCCAAGGATTTCTTGACGCGCGACGAGCTCGACGCCTTGAAGCGGACAATCTGGTGGGATGCCGACAGCCGGCTTCTGATCGTCAACGGCCGCGCCGGCATCGGGCTCGGCTCGCCGCGCAAGGGCGGCATCCCCGGCACGATGCGGGTCATCACCAATGCCGGGCCTGGGGTCAAGCACGACATCCAGCGCGCCCTCAACGTGCGCAACCTCAACCCGAAGACGGCGCTGACCCAAGAGCAGGTCGCCTATCTCGATCATGCCGGCTCCTACGAGCCAAAGCCGCGCATCAGAGACATGGACATCCAGGGCATCGACCAGGTCATGATCATCCCGACCGAGATCGACATCTATCCCTGGTTGGAGGACGCGCTCGGCGCCAAGGCGTTCTGCCGCGCCTACAACGAGTGGGCCTACGACTACACGCTGGCCGATCCGGAACGGCTGTTCTTTGCCGCGCTCGTTCCGATGCAGCATCCCGATTACGCGGTCGCGGAGATCCGGCGGGTGGCCGCGCTGGGGTGCCGCGTGGCGCTGGTCCGCCCGATGGATGCGATGGGCAACTACCCGATGCAGCCGAAATACGAGCCGGTGTGGGACGCGTTGGAAGAGACCGGCATGGTCTACGGCATGCACCCTTTTCCGGCCTTCGGCAGCTCGAAGCCGGGCGGCTACAGCGAGCAGTATTCCGGCGCCGAGCTGATCCGGCGCACGATCGCGACCGCCGGCCTGCCGCATTCGTTCCTGTCGAATGTGCAGAATTTCCAGTCGGAAGCCGCGCTATGGGTGACGATGGTGCTGATGTCCGGCTTCTTCGACCGCCATCCGAAAATCAACGCGGCGGTGTTCGAGGCGTCATCGACCTGGCTCAGCTTCCTCGTCGACGAATGCGACAAGGCGTACCGGCTCTACAAGAACGAGCGCCAGCTGCCGCCGTTGAAGCGCCTCCCGAGCGAGACCTTCTTCGAGCATTGCATGACCGGTTTTGAGGGCGACGAGGCGCCGCCGGCACGCCTGCCGGAGTTTTACGAGGACATCCTGTGCTGGTCGTCCGACGTCTATCACCACGATGGCGACGACGCCTGGCGGGCGATCGAGACGATGCACAAGCACGCTCTGCCGAAGGAAAACCAAGCCAAATTCCTCGGCGGCAACGCCCGCCGCCTCTACAGGGTGCAGGCGCCGGCCAGCATCATCCGCGAGCGGGTCACCGAGATCGAGCGCCCTGACTGGTGGCCGACCGAAGAGGAGGTCCGCGCCTCCCTGCGCCCCGAGGCGGCGGTCACGCGACGCTAGTATCGCCTAGGGAGCCGTAACATACCAAGGGAGTTAGAAAGATGCCGTACGCTGTGTACGTTGGGCTGCAAGACGAAGACAAGATCGCGATCTTTGCGATGGACGCCGACACCGGCCAGCTTACGAGGCAGGCCGAGGCGCCGGCCGCGGGCGGGCCGTCGGTCATGGCGATCAGCCCCGACCGGCGCATGCTCTATGTCGGGCACCGAACCGAGCCGGCGATCTCGAGTTTCCGGATCGACCAGCGCAGCGCGGGGCTGACACTGGCGGGCACGGTCTCCCAGGCACACGCCCCGACGTTTCTCGCCCCCGACCGCACGGGCAAATATCTGCTGTGCGCCTACTATCAAGGCGGGGGTGTGGCGGTCTTCCACCTCGGAGCGGACGGCGCGGTCGGCGCCGCGTCCCTCGATTGGCTGGCAACGGCGACCGGTGCCCATGCGATAGCGACCGATCCCACCAACCGGTTCGCCTTTGTGCCGCACATCGCCCGCCTCAACGACAACGTCCTGGAGCCTCCGAAGAACAACCCCGGCGCCAACGTGATCATGCAGTTTCGGTTCGATGCACAAAGTGGCCGTCTGACACCAAATTCGCGATTGTGGGTCGAGCAGGCGGGCCTCCTCGGTCCGCGCCACTACTGCTTTCATCCCGGCGGCGATCTCGTCTACTTCTCTAACGAGCAGGGCTGCAGTGTGACCGTCTATCGCGTTGATAGGACAACGGGAACACTGAGCGCCGAGCAGACGATGTCGACGCTGCCGCAGGGCTACGCCGAGCGGAACACCTGCTCCCAGATTCATCTGACCGCGTCAGGCCGCTTCCTCTATGTCGGCAATCGTGGCCACAACAGTATCGCGGGGTTCGCGGTCGCCCCCGCCAGCGGGCATTTGACCCCGATCGGGCAGGTGCCGACCGAAGCGGTCCCTAGCGCCTTCGGCCTCGACCCCGAGGGAAAATTCGTCTTTGCCGCCGGCACCGCGTCCGGCCGTCTGGCTTCGTACCGCGTCAACGGCGAGACCGGCGTGCTGACGCCGCTGACGACCTATGCCGTGGGTCAAAGGCCTGCGGCGGTAATGGCTGCGCGCCTCGGCGACTGATTTGCGCACCAGCGGCGAGCAAGGCGCGGTCGGCAGGGGAAAGCAATGCCAGCAAAAAACTTTGCGGTTTTCGATAGTGACAGCCATGTAGTCGAGCCGCCCGCGCTGTGGGAGAAATATCTCGATCCGGAATACCGCACGCTCGGCAAACATGCGCTGTGGCGCCAGGAAGGCCAAACTGCCTCGTACCTGAAGGTCAATGGCGAGATCTTTCGCGATCGGGGAAACCCG
>DATMKU010000112.1:0-3969 GCA_035570935.1 Allostellaceae bacterium | reverse complement strand
GCGGCCTACGACCTGCCGGAGTGCATCGAGTTTGCCCATAGGGTCGAGCCGCACCGGATCTTCTGGCTCGAAGAGCCGCTGCATTGGTATCTGCAGCCGGTCGATTTCGCGCGATTGGCGGCGGCGACGCCAATCCCGCTGGCGCATGGCGAGCGCGAACTGACCCGCTTTACGGTGCGCGACTTTGTCGTCCAAGGCGGCATCCGCTATGTCCAGTTCGATGCGACGCGGGCCGGCGGGTTCACCGAGGCGTTGCGCGTCGCACAGTTGGCCGAGCAGCACGGGGTCATGGTCGCCCCGCACACGGCACCCGAAATCCACGCCCATATCGTGCTGGCCCAGCCGCGCTGCGCTTTTGGCGTCGAATCGCATGGCGGGCCGCAACAAGACCCACTCGCCTATGGGCTCTTCAGCGACCATCCGACCTTGCGCGACGGCCATTTGGAGATCGGCGACAAGCCCGGCTTCGGCCTCGACATCGACTGGGCCTTCGTCGAGAGATACCGCGTCGGCTGATCCCCCGACGAAGCATTTCCGCATGCTGTCCCCGTCACCCCCCCTTTGGACATGAGAAGAAGCCGGTCGTGCAGCAAAAAACGACAGTTGCATCGGCATCGTGCGTGCTTCGAGACGCGTCCTGTGGACGCTCCTCAGCATGAGGCAAGCTGGTGGCGGCATTGAGGGAATTCGTCATGCTGAGGAAGCCGCGCAGCGGCTGTCTCGAAGCAGGCACCGCGCCCGTCCGGCCATGTGTTAGCCGCTTCACAGGCTCGAAAGCGGGGGCCCAGGGTCATGACACAGACCTGCGGCTCTGGGTCCCCGCTTTCGTGGGGACAACGATGCATAAGTGACGAGATCGTAAAAAAAACGCTTGGCTAGCCCAGCGGGCGGCCATGGCGGGCGATGAATTCGGGGAAGGCCTCCTCGGCGCGCGCGCCGCGGACGACGTGGGTCGTGAAGTGCCGCTCTTCCTCCCATTGCTGTTCGAGGGTCTGGGCCATCTGCTTTAACAGCAGCGTCTTGATGCCGGCGACCGCGGTGCGGTTGTTGCCGGCGATCATATGCGCGAGTTCCATCGTCTTGGCGCGCAGCCGGGCGCGCGGCACCAGATGGTTCAATAATCCGATGCGGTAGGCTTCCTCGGCCTCGACGACCCGCGCGGTAAACAGCAACTCCTTGGCGATCGGCCAGCCGACTTGGTTCGGCAGCGTCCAGGTGCTGTTGATCCGGCCATAGGCCGCCGCCAGAAAGCGAAAGCGGGTGTCCTCGCAGCCGACCCGCATGTCGAGCGAGGAGGCCAGCACCGCTGCACCGCCATAAGCGAGGCCGTTCAACATGCCGATCGTCGGCTTGGCGCTGGCGGCGATCTCGTAGCTGCCGCGGCCACGGCGGCCCTCGAGCTCTTCCTGGGTAAAACGGCGGTCGTCCTCACGCTGCTCATGAATGTCGCCGCCAGCCGAAAACGCCTTCTCGCCGGCGCCAGTGATGACGATGCAGCCGATCGCGTCGTCGGCGTCGAGTTCTTTGACCGCCTCGCGCAATTCGCTCGACAATTTGCGGTTCATCGCGTTGAGCTTGTCGGGCCGGTTCAAGGTGACGGTGCCGACCCCGTCGTCGCGATCGACCAGGATATGCTCGTAGGCCATTTTTCCCTCCTGTTTATCAAATCCGGACCACGACCTTGCCGACATGTTTGTCGGCTTCGAGATAGGCCTGCGCCGCGGCAATTTCGCTCAGCGCAAAAGTGCGGTCGACGATCGGCTTGAGACGGCCTTCCCGCAAGGCCGGCATCAAATCGGCGACAAAGCGCTTGGTCGACTCGGCGCGCTGCGCCGGCTTACGCAACCGATTGCTGACCCCGTAGAGGTGCAGGCGGCGCAATGCCAAGCGGTCGAGATCGAGCTCGCCCTTCAACACGCCGCTCATCCGCCCGATCGTTACAAACCGGCCGCCGACGGCAAGCGCATCGAGACACGCCGGAAAGACGTCGCCGCCGAGATTGTCGACGATCATGTCGACGCCGTCCCCGCCGACCACGCCGACGATCGCCGCAGCAAACCCGTCGCTGCCGGTCACGACCCCGGCATCAAGCCCGTAGCCCTTGAGCTTTTCAAGCTTTTCAGCCGAACGCGAGGTGCCAATGACCTTGGCGCCGATCAGCTTTGCGAGCTGCAGTGTCGCAACCCCGACGCCCGACGAGGCCGCCGTCACCAGCACGGTCTCGCCGGCCCGCAACTGGCCGCTGACAAAGAGCGCGTCGTGGACCACGACAAAGACGATCGGCACCGCCGCGGCCTCTTCCCATGACAGCCGCTCGGGCGCCGGCATCGCCTCGCGCACGTCGATCAGCGCATATTCGGCAAACCCGCCGCTGCACCGCCCCATGACCCGGTCGCCGGGCTTGAAGCCGGTCACCCTGGCGCCGGTCTCGACGACTTCGCCGGCGGCGTCGCCGCCGCCCGGCCGCTCGGCCGGCGCCGGCTTACCCGGTTCGGCGCGCAGGATGCGGACCGCGCGCATCTCAGCGCGGTTCAACGACGAGGCGTGGACCCGTGCCAAGATATGGCCGGGCGGGACTACCGGCCGTTGCACCTCGCGGATGTCCCACACACCGCCATCCGCTCCCGGCATCATGATCGCCGCCTGCATGCTGTCTCCTCCCGCTCAGCGCCGCCTCGGATGATAAAGCTATAGGCTCGCGGGCGGCCGCGACAGATTGCAGTGGCAAACGGCTTGACCCATACGGGTCTCGCCCCGGCGCCTCTTGCGCCGAAGGCCCCGCGTCCGCGATGATCCAGGTTCACGGTTGCGCTGCCCGCAGATCGCTCGCGGCAACAAAGGAGGGCGCCGGCATGGAATTCGGCATGTTTCATCAGTTTCCGTCATTGCCCGGGCGCAGCGACGCCGACACCTTTGCCGAGGCGTTCGCGCAGATCGACGCGGCCGAAGAGCTGGGTCTCGACGTGATGTGGCTCGCCGAACTGCATTTCGACCCGCAGCGCTCGGTGTTGTCGGCGCCGCTCAGCATCGCCAGTGCGATCGCCGCGCGCACCCGGCGCATCAAGATTGGGATCGCGGTGCAGGTATTGCCGTTGTGCCACCCGTTGCGGCTCGCCGAGGAAGCGGCGACGGTCGACCAGATCAGCCGCGGCCGGTTGATTTTCGGCGTCGGCCGCAGCGGATTGCCGCGCACTTATGAAGATTACGGCGTGTCCTATGCCGAAAGCCGAGACCGCTTTGCCGAAGTGCTCGATATTGTCGAGCAGGCGTGGTCGCAGCCTGCGGTCCGCTATGACGGCAAGTATTACCAATTCCACAACATCGCGGTGACGCCAAAGCCGTATCAGCAACCCCTTCCGGCGATCCGCATCGCCGCCGCCAGCCCCGACACCTATCCCGCCGTCGGCGCGCGCGGGCTGCCAATTTTCCTCAATGCGCGGCACGGCTCGTTTGCCGAATTCGCGCCCTCGATCCGCGAATACCGCGCCGCCTACAAAGCCGCCGGGCATCCGGGCAGAGGGCAGGTCTATCTGCGGGTCCCGACCTACCTCGCCGAGACCGAGGCCGAGGCGCGCGAGGAGCCGCGCGAGAGCCTGATGCATTTCTACCGCGAGCAGACCGAGCGGCTGCGCGATTCGATGTCGCGCGGCGGCACCCGCGCGATCGAGGGCCGCGCCGAGCGCCTGCAGCGGCTCGAAAACCTGACCTATGACGAGGCGCTCGACGGTCAGGTGCTGATCGGCACCCCGGCCTCGGTCGGCCAGCGGCTGCGCCTATTGCAGGACGAGCTCGGCATCGACGGCATTTTGGCCGAGCTCAACTGCGGCGGTTTGATCCCGCATCGGCGGGTGATGAACGCAATGCGCCTGCTGTGCCAGGAGGTCATGCCGCGCTTTCACTGACCCAGCGCCGCCCACGCGTTGCCGTCAAGACATCGGCGCGGCCATCGGCCGAGGCGGTTATCCAAGC
>DATMKU010000111.1:0-12125 GCA_035570935.1 Allostellaceae bacterium | reverse complement strand
GTCGCGGGTCAACGGGTGACCGGATTGGTGGTGCAGCCCTGCGATCGGCTTCCGGAGACGACGCCCAACTGGCTGGTGACGGAGCACCGGTTCGGCTGGCCGCGTCAACCCACAACAGTTCAGCCCACAGATACAACCCGTCGGCATTCCGACCCTCGTCGCACCCGGCGGCGCCCGTTGGCCCGCCCGTGGCGACCCGGACTCGATCAGGTCAAGTTCGGGCCTGACGGCTTTGGTTGCGGGCGCCGCGCTTTAACTCGGCTGCTCGGTAAGAAAAACCTTTCCGGATGGCTCTAGAGGAACCCCGCGACCCCGCTCTCCCGGCAACTAAACGATGTCCCGCCGCCCCCAGTTTCGCGGCGGCGGCGGGATCGTCCGCTTCGTTTCCGGGTCGGACAGCGACCAGGATTTACGCTGCGTGGAGGAGTTCCAGATACTCCTCATAGACCGCCATGTTCTTGCCGAATGAAATTGCCGCGGCCTGGGCGCCGCAGACGAGGTGCATCCAGCGCCACGGCTCGCGGGTGGCGTTGTATTCCTCGACGATCGACTGGTGGTGCTTGAACGCGTGCATCTCGGTGAAATTGTCGTGGCACACGATCTCGGCGAGACGCGCGATGAACGCCTGCGGGTCGTAGCCGCATTTCATGTATTGCGTGGCCAAGTTGACCGTGTCCTTGACCTCCGGCACCGCCCGCAACATTCCCAGATTGGTGACCGTGGACCAATCGGTCGGCGGCTGATTGTAGATGCTGTGCCTGATGGCGTCGAGCAACTGCTCCTGCGTCCGTGGCGGCAACGCGGCGACCGCTTCCATGTCGGGCTGCGGGTACGGTTCCATCCGCGTCTGGGTCGAGCGGATCTCCGGGCCCGACTGCCACGTCATCAGCAGCAGCAGCTTGTTCTTGAGGCTGATCCCGTCGAACCGCAGCAGATAGCGCCGCAGATTAACGCTCGTATGCAGATGGACATCCATTGGATTGCCGCCGAGGGAGCGCAGGAACAGGCCGGCTGCCCCAATCGACAGGGCTTCGCCCGCACCCTCCAGGGAAATCCCCCCGGCCAGGGCCTTCGCCATCAGCACCGGAATATCGGCAAACACGTCGACGGCCGCGATCGCCTCTCCGAGTTCGCCGATCGCCGCAGTTTCATCCTCACCGCTGCGCTGGCGGTAGATGCGTTTCAACAACTGATGCTCCTCGATCAGCGCTTCGATCTGCGGCAGCGGCGACGGCATCGGATTATTCGGGGCGACCGGAGAACGGGTCACAAACCGTACAACCGGCCGCATCAGCACCGGCAGAAGCTCCTTGTCGAGAACGCCCGTCTCAAGCGCGCGCCACACCGTGCCGGGAAACATGAAGTAGTGGTCGTCATGGAAATTTTTCGGGATGGCTACGCCCAGCAGCAGATCGAACGCCTCGATCCGGGGGGCGTTATCCCACAGCCACTGGTAGAGGTGGTCTGCTTTGTTCCACTCGCCGCGACCCACCGCAGCAAGGAACGCCGCTTTGGTGGCCTCGACCCCGCCAGCATCCTCCGGCGCGAATTCCAGCAGGCCGTAGGGCCCCATCGCCGGATGGTGGATGTGCTTGTTGGTCAGCGCCACGTGTTGCAGCACCGGGACAAAACGCTCCTCGCCCTCCAGGCGGTCGACCAGCTTCGAGACCGCGTAGAGGCCGGCCAAGGGGTGCAGCGGGCCACCGTGATGACCAGGCGGCATCTCGGTCGAGCGGGTCACCGCGAGAGCGGAGGCGGTCAGCATGGTTTGGGGAGAAACCCCTGCGCGCAGCTTCTCCAGGGCGCGATCCAGGATCTCATCGGGGGACGTATCCTCGATAAACTGGACCAGCGGTTCGATGGCGTCTGAATATTGGATACGTTGCGGCATTGGCATGGTGGTTTCTCCGTAAGTACAGGGGTGTCTAGTTCGATGGTCTCACTCTCTCACTGCAAACAGCGCCATTCCATCGGCGCGACTTCTCTCGCCTCGCCAGGGAGGCGACCGCGGGCTGAAGGAGTGCGCCGCCGTCGTGCTCGCCACGCGGCAGCACCCGCTCGGCGCCGAACCTGGTACGGAGGCTCGTCGGGCCATCAGCGCGACGTACTGTCATCGCATTGCGGCTGCGGTCATGATCCAGGGGCTAACTTCTCCATCGCACGATCTCCTGCTCGCGTGCCAATCGTCAAACAATCCCACCTTGACGGGCCGCGCTCAACCACCGAATGACGCAGCGCAACACGATGCCGTTTCCAATCTCCACGCGATCGTCGGGCGCTATGCGTGGAATGTCAACGCCGCAGACGCTATCTATCGGTGAGTCCTAGCAAAAATGCATGAGTGATACGCGTCCCGAGTATGCGCCTGGCCGCAGACAGGGCGACGCGGGGACGAGCCCAGGAAATTATCCGCGTGGCGGCCAGGTTGCAGCCGCCGAACGGCGCCGCCCGGCTGAGGCGGCGCCCACGCCGCGCGCGCGACGCCGCTTTGGCGTTTTCGTTGCCGGCGACTATGATCGCATGACGAATTTGCGACCGTGGGCCGCGCGGCGGCCCGCATCGCTGCGGGAGGAAACGCAGTATTGGCCTTGCTGTCGGGCGTTGCCCGTCTGCAATTGGGCTGTAACGGCCGGCGCGCGCTATCGGCAAGCGTCCGATGAGAAGCGCGCCACGCCCGCTCGTCGCCAACCGCGGGCCGCTGACCTTTGCGATCATGCTGGCCAACATCATGCAGGGGCTCGACACCACGATCGCCAACGTGGCGCTGCCGCATATCCGCGGCAGTCTGTCGGCCTCGCTCGATCAGATCTCCTGGGTGCTGACGTCGTACATCGTCGCCGCGGCGATCATGATGCCGCTGACCGGTTGGCTCGCCGGCCGGTTCGGCATCAAAATCGTATTTGTGCTTTCGGTCGCGGGCTTCACCTTGGCCTCGGCCCTGTGCGGCAGTGCCACGAGCCTGACCGAGCTCGTCCTCTACCGCACGCTGCAAGGGGTGTGCGGCGCCGGGCTGGTGCCGCTGACGCAAGCGGTGCTGCTCCAGATCAACCCGCCCGAGCGGCATGGCCAGGCGATGGCGGTGTTTGGCATTGGGACGATATTGGGGCCGATTTGCGGCCCGGTGCTCGGCGGCTGGCTGACCTACGACTACAATTGGCGCTGGGTTTTCTATATCAATCTGCCGTTCGGTGTCATCGCCACCCTCGGCATGCTGATCTTCGGCCGCGACAACCGCCAGGCCCATCGCGAGCCGTTTGACTTGCTCGGCTTCGTCACCTTGAGTTTCGCGATCGGTGCATTGCAAATGATGCTCGATCGCGGCGAGCTGAAGGACTGGTTCGGCTCCACCGAAATCTGGATCGAAGCCATTGTTTGTGGTGTCGCGCTCTATCTTTTTATCGTCCACACCGCGACTGCGACCGATCGCTCATTTCTAAACCGAGATTTATTGAAAAACACGAATTTCGTCGTCGGCACGGTGCTGATGTTCCTTGTCGGGTTGATCATGAACGGCACCTTGGCGCTGTTGCCGACAATGCTGCAGGATCTGATGGCCTATCCGGTGCTGACGACCGGTCTGGTGACCGCCCCCCGCGGCGTCGGTTCGATGATCGCGATGTTCGCCATTGCCCGCGTGATCAACCGCCTCGACAACCGGCTGATCATCCTGATCGGGTTGCTGTTGACCGCGGTCTCGATGTGGCAGATGACCGAGTTCTCGTTGGCGATGGGGATGGAGCCGATCATCGTCTCGGGGCTGGTCCAGGGTTTCGGTCTGGGCTGCACGTTTGTGCCGTTAAACACCATCGCGCTGTCTAACTTGCCGCGCCACATCCTGACCCAAGGGACAGCGATTCGCAGCCTGATGCGCAATTTGGGAGGCAGCATTGGCATCGCCGTGCTTGAGGCCTTGCTGACCCAGAACACCCAGATCGTGCATTCTCGGCTGGTCGAGCAACTGCGGCCGGACAACCCGCTGGCTCGTGCGCCCTACCTGGCTGCGCCGTACAGCCTGACCGCTCCTCCCGGCATCGCGGCACTCAATGCCGAGGTCACCCGGCAGGCGGCGATGATCGCCTACATCGACAATTTCGCGCTGCTGATGGTGATCTCGATCGCTTCGGCCGCGCTGTTGCTGTTTATCCGCCCGAGCCGGCCGGGTGTCGGGGCGCTCGCGACAGCCGGCGGCCCGCGGCCGAGCACACCGGCCGCCGCCGATTAGGCACCAAACGCGCTCGCTGTTGCCCCGGGCAGTCGCGCTCTCGCCCCATCGCACGCTTGCCGAGACGGCGCGATCGCGCAACGCTATGCGCGCAACCGAGGAGACTGGCGATGCCCGCGCCCTACGAAACGCACCGCGCCCAACTCCAAGCCATCCTGCTCGCCTGGGGAATGCCGGAAGACAACGCGCAAGCGACGGCCGACATTCTGTCCTGGGCCGATCTGCACGGCGTCGACAGCCACGGCATCTCGATGCTGCCCGGCTACGACCGGCTGCGCCGCAGCGGACGGGCGAACATGCAGGCGCGTCCGCGGATCATCAAGGAAACGCCGGTTTCGGCATTGGTCGACGGTGACGGCGGATTGGGCCATGTGCCGGCGCGGTTCGCGATGCAGGTGGCGATCGACAAGGCAAAACAATCCGGTATGGCGATCACAACAGTGCGCAACTCGGCTCATTTCGGCGCCACCGGTTACTACACGCTGATGGCGGCGAGGGAGGGGCTGATCGGCATGGCTTGCACCAGCGCTTCGAGCATCCAGGTCGCACCGACCTTTGGCAAGGAAGCAAAGCTCGGCACCGATCCTTGGTCGTTTTCAGCACCCAGCGCCGACGGGCAGCCGTTTCTGCTCGACATGGCGACGACGACCGTCGCCGCTGGCCGCATCCGCAACAAGGCCAACGAGGGACTTCCCTGCCCGCCGGGCTGGGTGCTCGATAAGGACGGGCGGCCCAGCGCCGACCCGCAGGAGGCGCGCGAGAAGGGCGGGTTTCTGACCTCGCTCGGCGGCTCGCCGGAGAACTCGAGCTATAAGGGCTACGGGCTCGCGGTGATGGTGAATATTCTCGGCGCCTGCCTGTCGGGAGCGACCTTGATCACCGACCCGATGGCCGGAAAGAAGCCGCAGGGCAACGACATCGGCCATTGTTTTATCGCGATCGATCCGGGCCTGTTCCGCGAGCGCGACGAATTCGCCGCCGACGTGACCCGATTCTGCAACGATCTGCGCGCGACAAAGCCGGTCGACCCGGCCCAGCCGGTCATGGTCGCGGGCGACCCGCAATGGAACAATGCGGCAAAGCGCATGGTGGAAGGGATTCCGGTCGGGCCCGGGCTGGTAAACCAGGTGCGCCAGATCGCTCAGGCTTGCGCCGCACCCTGGCTGCTCGACTGAGGCGCACCCCCGCGAGACCGCCGCGGCTGGCGGGCGCTCTTCCCGAAAGAGGCACACCGCATACCCGGCAGCGGGCTCTGCGCCGTCGGGACCGGGATGGGGTTGCCCGCGGCGCGGCGACGACAGACGATGGCGGAATCGGATCGGAGGAAAGGGGCGGCGATGAAATACGATCTTCTGCTGACCGGCGGCGAGGTGCTCGACCCCGCCGCGGGGTTGCGCGGGGTGATGGATATCGGCATCGCCGGCGGCAAGATTGTCGCGGTGGCGCCGTCGCTGCCGGCTACTGAGGCGCGCCGCGCGATCGGCGCCAAAGGTCGGCTGGTGACGCCGGGGCTTGTCGACATCCACGCCCACATCTTTGTCAACGCGCATGACATGGCGGGCGACACCGATCGTTTCTGCCGGGCGAGCGGGGTGACCACCCTGTGCGACGCCGGCAGCACCGGCTCGGCGACCTTTGCCGGGCTGCGTCAAGTCATCGACCGCGAGGTGCGAACCCGCACCCGCGCCTTTGTTAATTTGTCGGCGATCGGCATCGTCGGCACCGCGCGCGGCGGCGAGCTGTCGCACTTCCCCTATGCCGACCCCGAAGGCTGCGCCCGCACGATCAGCGAAAATCCCGACCTCGCGATCGGCGTCAAGCTTCGCTACGGGCCGGGGTTGGTGTGGGAATACAGCGCCGAGCCGGTCAAATTGGCGCGCAAGACCGCGGACATGGCCGGCGGGGTGCCGATGATGATGCACATCACCGACTCGCCTATCCCGCTGCCCGAACTCTTGGCTCACATGAAGCCGGGCGACATCGTCACCCACTGCTACCACGGGCGGGCGCACGGGATCATGGGTCAGGAGAAGCAGTTGATCCTGAAGGAAGTCGTCGAGGCGCAGCGCCATGGCATCATTTTCGACTGCGCCCATGGCCGCAGCCATTTCAGCTTTCCGCTGATCGAAAAGGCGCTCGATCAGGGCTTTCTGCCCGACACGATCTCGACCGACCTGACCTTTGCCAGCGCCACCCACGGGCCGGTCTTCGACCTGCCGACGACGATGTCGAAATTGCTGCATTTCGGCATGTCGCTCGATGACGTCGTGATGCGCTCGACCGCGGCGCCAGCGAAGATCCTTGGCTATCAGGGCACCGTCGGCACCCTTGCACCCGGCGCCAGCGCCGACATCGCCGTGTTCGAATTGCGCGACGGCAATTTTCCGCTGCGCGACAGCGACGGCAACACCGTCACCGCCAAGCGCCGATTGATTGCCCAGCTGACGATCAAGGATGGGCGGGTGTGGTACGAGCGCCACGGCGAATAGCCGAAGGCGAGAGCGGCAGCGCTGCCCAACTCCGGTCTCAGTAGCCGAGGTCCTGGAAGCGGGTCGGGGCCGGGCTGACGACGACGTTGCCTTGCGGCTCGACTTCGAGCACGGCAAGGCCGCGCTGGACGAGACCATCGGGGGTGAAGCGGAACAGCCCGTCGACGCCGCTGAACCCATTCGGGTTCAAGATCGCTTCTCGCGAGAAGGGCGGGCCGCTCTTACCGCTCGCCAACGCCGCGGCGAGGGCGGCGGCATCGTAGCCGAGCGAAGCCAGCCGCGGCGGCTCGCTACCATAGGTGGCGCGGTAGTGCTGCTCGAAATCGCGTCGCGCCTCGGGCGGCGAGGCAGCAAACCAGCCGCCGTCGAGCGTCGGCTCGTCGCCGATGTCGGGCTCGTCCCACAACCCGCTGCCGAGCAGCCGCGTCGCCTTGCTGTCGAGCCCGGCGGCCGACAATTTGCGGACGATCTGTTTCAGCTGGGCGCCGCCTTCCGGCAGCAACAGCGCATCGAAATTCGGCACCGCCGGCGACGGCGGCGCAGGGGCAGCGGCCGGGGCGGCGGCCTCGCCGGGGGCGTCGGGCCCCGGTGATGGCGGCGTTGAGCCCGAGGGCAGCAGCACCGCAATCGCCGTCGACGGGTCGCCGGCGCTCGGGTCGAAAAATGCGGCCTTGCTCACCGTGGCCCCGGTTGAGGAGGCGGCGTCGCGCAGCGCGTCCGTCATCAGATGGCCATAGGGAGTGTTCGGCGCCAGCGCCGCAAACCGGCCGATCCCGCGCTGCCGCGCATAGGCGACCTCGCGCACCACCTCTTGGCGCGGTAGAAACCCCATGAGGTAGGTGTTGCCGCCGGCGAGATCGGTAACTGTCGAAAAGGCGATGACATTGACATGGGCGTCGCTGGCGATCGGCTTGACCGCCTCGACTTCGCCTGCCAGCAACGGGCCGAGGATCAGCGCCGCTCCGTCGCCGACCGCCGAGCGGGCGGCGTCGGCCGCACCCGCGGGCGCGCCTTTGGTGTCGCGCGGCACCAAGGTCAGCTGGTCGCCGCCGGTCTCGAACAGGGCCAGCTGCGCCGCGTCGAGGATCGCGTTGCCGAGCCCGGCATTGGGGCCGGAGAGCGGCACCAAAAGGGCGATCTTGGCCGGCCCGGAGGGGGCGGCCGCCACCGGCGGGAAGGGATTCGCGGCCGGCGAAGGCGGTGGCCGATAGCCATAGGGTGGTTGCGGCGTCGCGAGCGGCGCCGGTACCATCGGCGGGACGCAGGCGGCAAGCGCCGCAAACGCGGCGAGGACAGCCAATCGTGAGGCGAGGCGGGAAAAGCACCAGCGCGGCAAAGGCGACCTCGGGCGGCAGCGGCGAGGAGCGCGAGCCTAACGGCGGTCTGGGTCCGAGTAAACCCGAGCCGGCCCTGCCGCCGATCCCGACCGCATTGCCGGCGTCGCCCGCGCCCGGTCTGCATCTGGTGGCAACGCCGATCGGCAATCTCGGCGATGTCAGCCTGCGCGCATTGGCGGTCCTGCGCGGCGCCGATCGCATCTATTGCGAGGACACCAGGGTCACCGCGCGGCTCCTCGGCCGTTATGGCGTCAAGACGCCGCTCGAGCCCTATCACGACCATAACGCCAAGACGATGCGGCCGGCGATTCTCGCGGCGCTCGGCCGCGGCGAGCGGGTGGCATTGGTCAGCGACGCCGGGACGCCGCTCGTCTGCGACCCCGGCTACAAGCTCGTGCGCGCGGCGATCGCCGAAGGTCTGCCGGTCACCGCCGCTCCCGGCGCGTCGGCGGCGCTGACGGCATTGATCCTGTCGGGGTTGCCGCCCGACCGGTTTTTGTTCGGCGGCTTTTTGCCAAGACAGCGGGCGGCGCGGCGCACCGCGCTCGCTGGCTGGGCAGCGCTCGACGCTACCCTGGTGTTTTACGAAGCGCCGCCGCGGCTCGCCGCCGCCCTTGCCGACATGGCGGAAATATTGGGCACGCGGCCGGCCGCGGTAGCCCGCGAGCTGACCAAATTTCACGAGGAGGTCCGACGCGGCTCGCTCGAAGAGCTGGCGAGCCACTATCGCGCCGCCGGGCCGCCGCGCGGCGAGACGGTGGTCGTCGTCGGGCCGCCCGTGCCCGCCCCGCCGCCCGACGAAGACGAGATCGAGCGGCGATTGCGGGCGGCGGTCGCGGAATTAGGCGTGCGCGACGCCGCGGCCAAGCTTGCCGCCGAAACCGGCCTGCCGCGCAACGCGCTCTATCGACAGGCGCTGACGATCCGCGAGGAAGGGCGATGAAGCCGACCGCGCGAAACCATGCCGCGCGCCAGCGCAGCACGGCGCGGCGGCGGCGCGCCGAGCGCCGCGGACGGCTCGCCGAATGGCTGTGCCGGTGGCATTTGCGGCTGCGCGGTTGGCATATCGTCGCCCGCGGCTGGCGCTGTTCGGCCGGCGAAATCGACATCGTTGCCCAGCGCGGCAAAATACTGGCGATCATCGAGGTCAAATCGCGCGGCGAGGTCGCGGTGGCGGCAAACGCGCTGGCGTCGCGTCAGCGGCGGCGCATCGCGGGCGCCGCCGAAGCCCTCTTGAGGTCGCGGCCGGATCTCGCCAGCTGCGACGTGCGATTCGACGTTATGCTGGTCGCGCCCAGGCGGTTGCCGCGGCATTGGCGCGACGCCTGGCGCGCCGACGGCTAGCACAGCACCGCCATCCTCGCTCTCGGATCGGCCGCCAACATATTGTTTTAGCTAAATATTCGATCGCTAGCGATGTCCTCGGCCGAGCCAATTCCGAGCCCGCGACGTGAAACCTGAAAAGCTCACAAGGCCCGCAATTGGAAAAGCGGCCGATCTACCCGAGTATCCGCCGCGACATCTGCATCTGGGGGGTGATCGATGTCGCGTTTTCGCTTTGCATTGTGGCCGGCGCTCGGTCTTGGGCTGAGCGGCAGCCTGTGCGGTTGTCCGCTGGCGATCGTCGGCGGCATCGCCGCTGCCGGCGGTGCTGGGTATGCCGCCAACCAGGAACGCGGCGTCGGCGGCACCGCCAACGACTTCGCGATCAAGACCAACATCCAGGCGGCCTTGGCCAAAGCCAACCCGGAGATGGCGGCACATCTCGACGTGACGGTATACGGGGGCCGCGCCTTGCTGACCGGCACGGCGCCCGACCCGCAGATAAAAGCCCACGCGGGCGAGGCGGCCGGCGGCATTCCGGGGGTGCGCGCCGTCTATAACGAAATCGAGGTGGCGCCGAACGAATCGGCCTGGAACTCGACAAAGGACGCCTGGATTACCTCGGAGGTGCGCTCGAGCCTGGTGTTCAGCAATGTCCGCTCGGTGAATTACAACGTCGAGACCGTCGACCGGTCGGTTTATCTGATCGGCTCGGCGCGCAGCCAAGACGAACTTAATCATGCCACCGATCTCGCGCGCAACGTGTCGGGTGTCAGTCGGGTGGTTTCCTACGTCGAGGTCCGGCCGGGGGAACCGCCCGGTTCGCAGCAGGCGGAATCGCCCCCGCCGCCGCCTTCCGCGGCTGCGTCCGGCAGCCCGGAAGCGCCCCCTGCCCCGGCGCCGACGACGCCGGTCGAAGTCCAGAAGCTCTAAGCGCCCCGAGCCCAACTGTTGCACGATATATCGATGGGTTGTCCGTCGCCCCGCGAAAGAGCGTGTGAAGAAATGGGTCGCAGAGCAAAACCACAGTTGCATCGGCATCGTGCGTGCTTTGAGACGCGTCGTTCGGACGCTCCTCAGCATGACGCGAGCCGATGATAGCACAGAGGGAATTCCGCATGCTGCGGGCGGGGGTCCAGCGCCTGGGTTCCCGCCCTCGCGACGCCTTCGCGGGGGTGACAAAGAGGTACGGGGGGTGGGGGCTTAGCATCAGAATTGGCCCACGAACGGAGCAGAGCGAAGTTTTCATTCCGAAAAAATCGTGCGCGTGACACTCTTCGGCATGACTCGGATTGCGGATCTGCGAATATCGGAACTGCTGACGGCGCGCCTCTGCCACGAGTTGATCGGCCCGGTGGCAGCGGTTGAAAGCGGCGTCGAGCTGCTCCTCGACCAACCTCTCAATCTTGATCAGGAAGCGCTGGCGCTTGCCGCCGACAGCGCCCGTCGGGCGAGCGCCCGATTGCAGTTCTATCGTTTTGCCTACGGTTTAGGCGGCGAGGGTCGCGCCGCCGGGCCGCCTCCATTCGAGTTGGCGGCGAGCTATTTTGCGACGACGCGGATCGCCTGCCACTACGCCGAGGGCGTGCGTATCCTCGCTCCCGCCGAGCAAAAGCTCGGCTGCAACCTGCTTCTCGTTGGGGGCGAAGCGCTCGTCCGCGGCGGGAAGCTCGTTCTTGACGCAGTCGGTGATGAAATGCACCTCGACGCCGCGGGCGAGGCCGCCCGCCTCGCCCCCGAACAGCTCGACGCGCTGCTATTGAAGACACCGGTCGAAGCGCTCACCCCGCGGACTGTGCAGACCTATTTCACCGGTCTTTTGGCGCGAACCCGAGGGCGGCATCTACTCATCGAGGCGGCGGAGCCCGGCAGGCTTCGCGTCAGGTCGGCGGCACTCACCGTCTAAGCCGCGGCGGTGCTGCGCCGCGCGTCATGGTCTCCGGGACCGATCGCTTGGACCGTGGCGACCGGCGGTTCGGGCGGGTCGCGCAGCACATACCCACGCCCCCACACGGTCTCGATGTAATGTTTACCACCGGTGGCCTGAGCCAGCTTTTTCCGCAACTTGCAGACAAAGACGTCGATGATCTTGAGTTCCGGCTCGTCCATCCCGCCGTAGAGATGGTTCAAAAACATCTCCTTGGTCAGCGTGGTGCCCTTGCGCAAGCTGAGCAATTCGAGGATACCGTACTCCTTGCCTGTCAGATGCAATGCCCGGTTGTCGACCTCGACAACGCGAGCGTCGAGATTGACGACAAGCTTGCCGGTCCGGATCACCGATTCCGCGTGACCCTTTGAGCGGCGAACGATCGCATGGATCCGCGCTACCATCTCGCGGCGGTCGAACGGCTTGGTCAAGAAGTCGTCGGCGCCAAAACCCAAGCCCTTGAGCTTGTGGTCGAGTTCAGCCAGACTCGACAGGATCAGGATCGGGGTGTGCACCCGGGCCGCGCGCAACCGCCGCAGTACTTCGTAGCCGTCGATATCGGGGAGCATCAGGTCGAGAATGATGATGTCGTAGTCGTAGAGCTTGCCGATCTCCAAGCAGTCCTCGCCGAGGTCGGTCGAATCGCAGATAAAGTTTTCCTTTTTCAACATCATCTTGATGCTGGCGGACATGGCCGAGTCGTCCTCGACAATCAGCACGCGCATTACAGCCTCCGGGGGGTCTCACGGCAACCGCTGACGGCGGTGTCGCGGTTAAACATCACCTATGGTAGTTAACATATCGTTGACCGAGCATCAACACCGTTT
>DATMKU010000110.1:0-10650 GCA_035570935.1 Allostellaceae bacterium | reverse complement strand
TCGACCAGCAGCAGCGCCAGATCGTCTTCGCGCTTCAGCCGGTCTAGCCCGGCGAGCATCGCGTCGACGATGACCGGCGCCAGCCCCTCGAGCGGCTCGTCCATCAGCAACAGCGACGGGTTGCCGATCAATGCCCGGCCGATCGCCAGCATTTGCTGCTCGCCACCCGAGAGCTGGTTGCCGCGGTGATGGCGGCGCTCGGCGAGCGGCGGAAAGAAATCGAAAACCCGGTCAAGCGACCAGCGCCCCGGCCGCGCCGCCACCAGCAGGTTTTCGGCGACGGTCAGCGACGCAAAGATCTCGCGCTCCTGCGGCACAAAGCCGATGCCGCGACGCGCGCGGCGAAACGGCGCCATCCCCGCGAGCTCATAGCCGGCATAGCGGATCGAGCCGGCGCGCAGCCGGGTATGCCCCATGATCGTCGCCAGCAAGGTCGTCTTGCCGACCCCGTTGCGCCCAAGCAGTGCCAGGGTCCCGCCCGGCGGCAGGTCGAGCGCGATCGCCTCCAGCACGATGGTTTCGCCATAGCCGGCCGACACGCCCGACAGCACCAACCCTTCGGCGTTCAACGCGCCGCCCGTTCGCCGAGATAGACCCGCCGCACCCGCGGATCGGCGGCGATCTCGGCGGGCGTCCCTTCCACCAAAACCCGCCCTTGCACCAAGACGGTGATCCGCCGCGCCAGGCGAAACACCAGGTCCATGTCGTGATCGATGATCAACAGCGCGATCTCGGCGTGGAGCTGTTCGATCGCATTGATAATGCGACCGCTTTCGCCCGAGGGGACGCCGGCCGCCGGCTCGTCGAGCAGCAGCACCTTGGGAGCGAGGCCGAGCGCCACCGCGATCTCGGTCAAGCGTTGCTGGCCGTAGGCGAGGGTCGCGACCGGCCGCAACGCCTCCTCGGCGAGCCCCATCTGTTCGAGCAACGCATAAGCTTCTTCGATTGCGGCGCGATGGCGGCCGGCGGGGCGCCACAGATTGCCGCCGAGGCCGCGGCGCTCGCAGACCGCGAGGGTCACGTTTTCGATTACGTTTAACCGAGGGCATAGCTGGGTGATCTGAAAGGTGCGGACGAGACCCCGCTTGACGCGCGCCGCCTGCGGCAGGGCGGTTACGTCGGCGCCGTTGACAAAGATCCGCCCGGCACTCGGCGGCAAAACCCCGGTCACCAGATTGACAAAGCTGGTTTTCCCGGCGCCGTTTGGCCCGATCAGCGCGTGCCGTGCGCCCGGCTCGAGACGAAAATCGATCGCGTTCGCGACCGTCAGCGCGCCAAAGCTCTTGCTCAGCCCGCGGGTTTCGAGCGCGGGCAAGCTCATCGCCGCTTTCCGCCCCAAATCCGCAGCCGATCGACCAGGCCGAGCATCCCGCCGCGGGCGAAGGTGACGAGCAGCACCATCAACAGGCCGATCCAGAAATACCAATAAACCGGCTCGATCGACGAAAAGCGGTCCTGTGCCACCATGTAGAGTGGCACGCCGATAAAGGCGCCGTAGAGCCGGCCGACGCCGCCGATGATCAGCATGATCAACACGGTCCCCGAGCGTTCGAGACCGAGCGAGTCGAGCCCGACAAAGCCCGTCGTCTGCGCAATCAGCGCGCCCGAAATACCGGCGAGCGCCGCCGAGATCGTGTAGGCGGTCAGCCGCCGCCGCACCACCGGGGCGCCGATCGCGTGCATGCGCCCGACATTCTCGCGAATGCCGGTCAGGGACCGGCCAAACCCCGAATGCACGATCCGCCGCACCGCGAGCCAGCACAAAAACAGCACGGCGAGGCAATAAAAGAAGGCGGTGCGGCCATAGAGGCCAAACTCGAAATGGCCGAAGAGCGGCCAGACCCGCATTCCTTGCAGCCCGTCGTCGCCGCCGGTGATCGCACTCGCCTTGTTCGCCGCTTCGCCCAGCATCTCGGCGACGACGAGGGTTTGCATCAGCAGGCTCAGCCCGGTGCTGCGCAAAATGACGAGCCCGCTTAAAAATCCGATCGCCGCGGCCGTCACCGCCGCCGCGAGAAGGCCGGTGATCGGCTCGCCCCAGCCATGCGCGGCGAGGAGACCGGCGGTGTAGGCGCCGGCGCCGAAAAACGCCGCCTGACCCAAGGTCACGATCCCGGCGTAGCCCAGCACTAGATCGGCCGACAATGCGAACAGGATCGTCGCCAGGATCTGGCTGGCGAGGGGCAAATAGCCGGGGAACAGGAAATAGGCGGCGAGTGCGGCGAGCCACGGCAGCGCTTCATAGGGGCGAAACCGATGGCGGCGCGCAAACGCCTCGACCGCCGCGGCTCCGCTGTCCGGAGCTGCAGCGATGCCCGCTACGCGCGCCCGAACAGACCGCGGGGCCGCCACAGCAGGATCGCCATCGTCATCGCATAAATCAGAAAAGCGCCAAATTGCGGCACCAAATATTTGCAGGTGCTGTCGGCGACGCCGACAAGCAACGCCGCCAGAAACGGCCCACGGATGTTGCCGAGCCCGCCGATCGCGACGACGATCAGAAAATAGACGAGGTTGTCGAGCGCATAACCGGGGGTGATCGTGATCAGCGACGCGCCGAGCCCGCCGCCGAGAGCGGCGAGGCCGCTCCCCAGGGCAAAGGTCAGGCCGAACAGGCGCGAGGTGTCGATGCCGACCGATTGCGCCATGCGCAGATTGTCCACCGCGGCGCGGATTTTTGCCCCAAACCGGCTGCGCTCGATCCCCAGCCACAGCACCGTCACCAATGCAGCACCGCTGGCGATCAACAGCGCGTCATAGGCCGGCACCTCGCCGAAGCCGAGGTGCAGCCCGCCGTTCAAGCCCGGCGGCAAACGCAGCGGCTGCTGCAATGCCCCGCAGAGGTATTGCGCCGTGGCACCCGACATGAAGACGAGGCCCATCGTCAGCAGCACCTGGTCGAGTTCGTCGCCGCCGTAGAGCCATCGGTACAGCAGTCTTTCTATGGGGAGGCTGGCCAATGCCACCGCCGCCGCAGCGGCGCCGAGCGCCAGCGGCAACGGCACCCCGTAGCGGTTCATCAGGCTCGTCATGACATAGCCGCCCGCCATCGCGAACACGCCGTGCGCCAGGTTGACGAACCCCATCATTCCCATCGTCACCGACAGCCCGACCGAGATCAGGTAAAGCACCATCGCAAAGGCGACGCCGTGAAAAACGACGCTCAGTCCAGCGGAGAAGGCCATCTTGGCGGGGGGCCGTGCCGGGTCCGAGACTAGCGCGGCAGATTGGAGTATTCAGGCTATTTTGCCGGGTTCAGCTCTTTCCACGGGTCCTTGACCATCGGGATCGTCTGAATTTCGACATCGGCGAGCTTGCCATCGATCTTTTCGACCTTGCGGATATAGATGTTCTGCACGATGTCGCGGGTCGCCGGATCGATCGCGATTGGGCCGCGCGGGCTGTTCGGGCCCTTCCAGGTCTTGAAAAACGCCATCGCCTGGTCGGTGGTGAAATCGCCCTTGGTCGCCTTGATCAGGTCGAAGATCATCGCCATCCCGTCCCAGCCATCGACCGAAAAGAAATCCGCGATGGCCTTGTCGCCATAGGCGCGTTTCCAGGCGGCGAGAAAGGCGGTGTTGGCCGGCCGTTTCGCGTCGACCGAGTAATTCCCCGAGGTGACCAGCCCAATCGCAGCGTCCCCGATAATTGGTAATTGCTCGTCGGGCAAAAGATCCTGGGTCGAAGTGATGTTGATGCCGGCTTCGCGCAGGCCCAAATCCTTGACCGCCTTCATGATCGCCACCGCCTGTTCCTGCGCCGGGACCCACAGAAAGGCGACATCGGGCTTGGCGTCCTTGACCCGCTGGATGAACGGGGTGAAATCCGGATTGGCTGGCGGAAAGCGGTCGGCGCCGATGATCTTGCCGCCGCCATCGGTAAAGCCCTTGGTAAAGGCCGCCTCGGCGTCGTGCCCGGCGATAAAGTCGGTGACCGAAGTATAGGCGGTCTTCCAGCCCTGCTGGGCAGCCCATTTGCCGATCGGGTAGCCCTCCTGCCACAGGGTGAACGAGACCCGCACGACATAGGGCGACAGCCGCGGGATCGCGACCCCGGCAGCGTTGGTGATGACGAACGGCACCCTGCCCTCGGCGGTCAACGGCGCCACCGCGGCGGCGACCGGAGATAGGATCACCCCGGCCAATAAATTCACATGGTCGCGCGCGATCAGCTCCTGCGCCAGCCGCTTGCCGACATCGGGTTTCGAGGTGTCGTCGCGCTTGATCAGATCGAGTTTGACCCCGGCCGGCAGGTCCTTTTCATGCTCTTTGACATAAAGATCCATGCCCTTCTGCATCTCGTCCGCCGCCTGGGCGACAAAACCCGAATAGCTGTTGATGACGCCGATTTTGACGGTCTGCGCCATCACCGTGGCAGGTGAGAGCGCCACAGCCGCGGCGACGAGCGCCACAGCCGACCCGAAAAGAGCGCGCGACATTCCACCAAGCTCCCTGTTGACTTTCCGCCGCAGCCTAGCACAGGCCGCGGCTCGTTCCGCCATCCCCGACCCCGACCCACAAACCCATAGCTCGCGCCAGGACATCATCCTTGCGGGTGGGTAAAGCGCAGGATCAGACCGGCGGCACCCTTGGTGTGCCCCGTCAGCGCAGCGAACAGCTCGTCGCGGGTCATGCCCGGCTGCAGCGCCTTCGGGTCGAGATCGGTGGCGATCAGGGTCAAGGTATAGTGATGAAAGTCGCCTGGCGGCGTGCAGGGCCCGAAATAGGTCGCATTTCCCCGCCCGCCTTTCCCGCCGACAAACTTGTCGGAGGGCTTGCTCAATTCGCCCTCCGAGAACCCGGTAACCGACACCGGGATGCCGTAAACGACAAAATGCACGAAGCCTGCGCCACCGCGCGCTTCCGGGTCGAACATGACCAATGCAAAACTATTGGTGCCGGCGGGTGGGTTCGCCCAGGCGAGCGGCGGCGAAATATTGTCGCCGACGCAATTGGGGCTCGCCTTGTTGTTGCCAGCGTTCTTTACCGAGAGAACGGCGTTGTCTTGGTACTCTGGCGAAGTGAGCTTGAACGGCTCGGCCGCGGCTGCGGCGTGCCCGGCGCACGCCAGCGCGAAGACAAATCCGCCTGCAATGAAAAGGCTTCCGACACGCCGTTTCATGGCGCTCCCCCCTCTTTCTCGTCGCGGCCAACCGCAGCGCGACCATAGTGGTCCGATCGCCGAAAGGCGAGGGCTGAGGGCGCGCGCCGCCTCTTTCGGCCCCGATTGGAATGCCTGTATCGTCGCCATCGGCAAAAGTGGGGGAACGCGTTCAAGCGCATCGCCGCCGCCGCCTCTGCCGATGAGAAAACGCAACCTCTTCTCCGGCACTGCGCGCCGCTTCTACCGGCTGGACCGGGGCGATCGGTGACGGACGGGATCGTTGTCCCGTGCAAGCATCTGCCCGTTTCGTCTTGGCCGGGCTCGTCCCGGCCATCCACGTCTTTGGGCGGCCGAAACAAAGAGCTGGATGCGCGGACCAAGTCGGCGCAAGACGACTCGTTTAGTCTCATGCGGAGCCCGAACGCTTGTTGATCACGGTTGGAATTTGCCCCGACAGCCTGCGCTTTTGCGGGGGTGTCCCGTTGAGCGTCTCAGCGCTACGACACTCGCGTACGCGTCTAGAAACAGATGGAAGTTACCGATGACCGACGAATTGCCGACCGCCGCCCGCGTATCCGACCCCGGGATCCGCGCACTCTATGCCCAGGAAAACCGCTGGCAGGCTTGGCTCGAGGTCGAGGCGGCCTTGGCCCGCGCGCAGGAAGAGCTCGGCATCATCCCCAAGGGCGCGGCGGATGCGATCGCGCAAAAGGCACGGCTCGAGCTTCTCGACCGCGCGCGCATCGACGAGGGCTTTGCCCGCACCGGCCACACGATCGTGCCGCTCGTCTGGGAGTTGAGCCGGGTTGTCGGCGAGCCGTACGGCGGCTGGGTGCATTGGGGTGCGACGACGCAAAACATCACGCAGACCGGGGATTTGCTGGTCTTGCGCGAGGCGCACGGGGTGTTGCTGCGGCTGATCGGCGAGGCGCTGCTGGCGATGGCCGATCTCGCCGAGCGCGGCGCCGACATGCCGATCGCCGGGCGCACCCACGGCCAGCACGCATTGCCGGCGACCTTTGGCTACAAACCGGCGGTGTGGGTCGACGAGATGATCCGACATGTCGAGCGTCTGCGCCAGGCGGCGCCGCGCATTTTTGTCGCGATGCTGGGCGGAGGTGCGGGCACGTTCGCCTCGCTCGGCGCCGACGGCCCCAAGGTGCAGGAAGGGATCGGGCGTCAGCTCGCGATGCTGCCGATGCGGGTGCCGGCGCGCACGATCGGCGATCATCTCGCCGAAAACATCTGCCTCTTCGGCCTTGTCGCCGGGACATCAGGCAAGATCGCCCACGAAATCTACACCCTGATGAAAACCGAGTTCGGCGAGGTCGAGGAGCCGGTGCCGCCCGGCACCGTCGGCAGCTCGACGATGCCGCAAAAGCGCAATCCCAAATTGTGCCAAGACATCATCGCCGCCTCGGCGGAAGTGCGCTCCTGCGTGCCGCTCGCGTTGGAGGCGATGCAGACCGAGCACGAGGCCGACCGCACGACGAGCCTGATCATGGAGGCGGCAGAAGCGCGCGCCGCGATCGCGATGGGCGACATGCTGGCACGCCTCGTCGAGGTATTGCGCGGATTGCGCCTCGACCCGGCGCGGATGCGCAAAAACCTCGATTTGGGCGGCGGGCTGATCATGGCCGAGGCGGTGATGCTGAACCTCGGCACGGCGATCGGCCGCCAGCACGCGCACGACGTGGTCTATGACGCGGCTCAGGCGGCCTTTGTCGAAGACCAGCCGTTTGGCGAGTTGCTCGCCGCCGACCCGCGCGTGTCGGCATATCTCGACCGAGCGGCGATCCACACCCTGCTCGACCCGACTGCCTATACCGGGCTGTGCGCCGAGATGGCGCGCGACGCCGCCCAGCGCGCGCGGGCAACCGCCGCCGAGATCGGCGGATAACCGATCCCGCTCTTTCAACAACCGCCAGCGCACTGGACGACGCAATCTAGACGATCGTGTTCCATGCACTTGGCGTGGCCCATTACAGATCGTCGCGCCCGGACTTGGTCCGGGCATCCACGGAGCCGCGACGGGCGCTGCGGCGCGTGGTGAAGGCGTGGATGGCCGGGGGTTAAACCCCGGCCGAGTTGCAACCGGGATTTCCCCGGACGGCCTTGCGCGAAAGCGGGGTGAGGATCTGACGGACGACCTGATCGGGACCGTGGCCTAGACTTCGCCCGCTTCCTCGGGCACGTCATAGGCTTCCTGGTGGCAATTCCACGAGCAGGAATCTTCGGTTCGCCCGAGCATCTTGCTGCGAATCTCTTTCATTCTCATACTATTGTAGATCTCGTCAAAGTTCTGCTCGCGAAGGTTTCCCAAGGTGTGCAGCGAGCACACTCGATAATCTCCGTTCCACGAAATAATCGCCTGAAACCACGGCAGCATGCAGTAGGGGTTGGCCTCGGTTCGTCGAATATGACTGCCGTCGGTCATGCAGGTCTTGGCCGAGAAATTCTTTTCCGGGATCGGATCGGGGAGAAACAGATCGATCCGCCGCCCGGCCGCGCTGCGCCGCGCCTGCTCGGCCTGGTCATTGAAGAGATCGCGATAGGCCAGTTCCTCGCGATAGGCGCCGGTCGTGTCACCATAGGCGACGAGGTGCCGCACATGCAGGCTTTCGGCGCCGTGATCGGCGGCAAACTCGACCATCGCCGGCAGCTCGTGGATATTGGTCTGCATGCAGGTGAAGTTCATTCTGACCGCCGGCTTGCGCTTGCCGGCTCGTCGCTTCATCGACGCCAACAGCTCCAGGTTCTTGCAGAGCCGGTCCCATTTGCCGCCGCGCCGGATCTCCTCATAGGTCTCGGCGGTCGCGCCGTCGATCGAGAAAATGATTTCGGAAATCTTCGCGTCGATGCACGCCTCGACGACCTTCTCGGTCAGCAATTGCCCATTAGTGCAGAACGAGGTAAACGGTACGTTGTATTCGCCGGTCACCCGCACGAAATTCGCGAATTCTTTGTTCATCAGCGGCTCGGTCGCGCAACTCAGATAAAGGAACCGAGTCTTTGGGAATACCTCTCCGGCGATCTTGCGAAAAAGCGGCAAATCCATTTGTTCTTTTTTTCGCTTATAATCCAACGAATAGTAGCACATCTTGCAACGAAGATTGCAAAGATTGATCGTATCCATGCGAATGACGAGGTGTCGCATACCAGTGCTGCGCAATGCCCGAAACGCCAGCGCCTTGACCTTCCGGCTTTGCACCCGGCGGTAGATCGGGATCAGCGTGTCAGGACTCAGCATCTCGACCTTCCTCTGGTATGACGGCCATTTGGTGCGATGGCCATTTGGTGCGACGGCGGGGCAATACTAGCCCACCGCCCTTGGTCTTTGGTCCCAACTCGGAGTTTTGTGGGTTGCGGCAGGCTTCTGATATACCGCTTTTCATGCAGGACTTCAATCACCCACGGGTGCGCCGGGATCATCCTTACCATCATCGGTCGTACCCTGGGCGGGCGCTACCGGCTGTCCCGCGGCGCGTCCCGCTTGCCACCGCGCCCAGCTGAGCCCTGGCCAACGATCGAGTCGGCGATGCGGCAACATGCCGGCAACGGGCGACATCAGCACCGCCGGCGCCAGCCCGAGACACCCGGCAGTAATAGAATTTGGTGCGGCATCCTGCGGCCGTAGGTCGCCCTGGAGGCCGTGAGGATTGCTTGCCTGGGCTGCCGTGTCACGATAAAAATCTTATATTAATGTTGTGCAGCGATGCTTGCCCTTGTGGATCGACCCTTTGAGTGGATCGACACCACCCGACGGGGCTGCCGGCGCCGATATGCGCAACCTGTCCCGGTCTCGTTCCGCGCCCTGACTTCCTCGGTGTCCGACCCCGAAATGAGACAAACGATCTTGGCACAACGCCGCCACGCAAGCGGCTGTGGTCGCTGCTGCGGGTGCCTTGCCGCGCGTTGCGCCAATTCGGACCTCGATTGCATCGGCGACCGCGTGGTGTCGATACCGGTCGGGCTGCGGCGGTCCCTGCTGCGGCGATCCCTGGTGCTGCGCTGATGCCGTCGCAGCCGTTATCGGAGCAGTCCGCCGGGGCGGTGACCGAGCGGGCGCCTCCCGATTTCCGACCGCCGCCACAGGGGGTCGAACTCACCGTCGTAGTGCCGACCTTCAACGAGCGCGACAATATCGAGGTGTTGCTCGCGCGGCTCGATGCAGCGCTGCGCGGGATCGCGTGGGAGGTCGTGTACGTCGACGACGATTCGCCCGACGGCACCGCCGCTAGGATTCGTGCGCTCGCCCGAAACGATCCCCGTATCCGCTGCGTGCAGCGTATCGGGCGGCGGGGGCTTTCCACCGCGGTGATCGAGGGGATGCTCGCCAGCAGCGCCCCCTACCTCGCGGTCATCGACGCCGACCTTCAACATGACGAGAGCTTGCTGCCGCGCATGCTGGCCGCGATCAAGGACGAGGACCTCGATGTCGTCGTCGGCAGCCGCCACGCCGCCGGGGGCGATCTCGGCGAGTGGGACCGGCGCCGGGTGACGATCAGCAACATTGCCGCCCGGCTCGCTCGCCTCGTCGTCGCCGCCGATCTCGCCGACCCGATGAGCGGGTTTTTCATGCTGTCCCGGCCGGCATTCGAGCGCGCCGTCAGGCGCCTCTCCGGGCAGGGTTTCAAGATCCTGCTCGATCTCTTCGCTTCGACCCCGGTCGCCTATCGCTTCAAGGAAATCCCTTATGTCTTTGGTCAGCGCCTGCACGGCGAGAGCAAGCTCGACAGCCTCGTCGTCTGGGAATACCTCATGTTGCTGCTCGACAAGCTCGTCGGCCGGTATGTCCCGGCGCGCTTCATCTCGTTTGCGGCGATCGGCGGTTTAGGCGTTGTCGTTCATTTCACGACGCTTTACTTCGGGCTAAAGCTGTTCGCCTTCCCGGCGGCGCAGGCTCTGGCGACCTTTGTCGCGATGACCAGCAACTTCGCCCTGAACAATACCCTGACCTACCGCGACCGGCGTCTGACCGGCAGACGCTTTGTCACCGGACTTCTGTCATTCTATGCCGTGTGCGGTCTGGGTGCGGTGGCCAATGTCGGCATCGCCTCGGCGGCGTTTGCCGATCACTACACCTGGTGGGCCTCCGGTCTTGCCGGCGCTGCCGTCGGCGTCGTGTGGAATTACGCCGTCTCGTCGGTCTTTACTTGGCGCCGCAAGTGATCCTCGCCCCTCGGCGCCGCAAGTGACTCTTGCCTGGCGGTCTCGCCTGTTCGACCGGCATGACCTGGCGCCCGCGACCCGCGAGCGGCTCGATCGAACGCTCGTCGCGATCATCTTTGTTGCGGCCAACGCGGCATTGCTGGCGACTGCTCCGGTCAACGGCGATTTCTGGTGGAGCGACGCGCCGCGGCACGCGCTGAACGGCGCATTTGTCAAGGATTTCGTCGCGGCGGCGCCGTGGCACGATCCGAGGACTTGGGCGATAAATTACTACCTGAAGTACCCGGCCCTGACGATTTTGTTCTACCCGCCGCTGTTCTATTGTTTCGAGGCGGTCGTCTTTGCCGTGTTCGGCGTCAGTCATCTGGCGGCGCA